>NZ_JBFAOJ010000101.1:0-31826 GCF_040675205.1 Streptosporangium sp. NPDC049644
CTGGCCGTCAGCGGATTGTCACCCGTGATCATGACCGTGCGGATGCCCATCCGGCGCATCTCGTCGAACCGCTCACGCATCCCCTGCTTGACCACATCCTTGAGATGAACCACCCCCAGCACCCGCGCCCTGCCGTCGACGATCTCACCGACGACCAGCGGGGTGCCACCCGAGCCGGAGACGGCGTCGACGATGCCTCCGACCGCCTCGACGGGGTGGCCGCCCTGCTCGCGGACCCACTTCATCACGGCGGTGGCGGCGCCCTTGCGGACCTGGCGCCCCTCGAGGTCGACGCCGCTCATCCGGGTCTGCGCGGTGAACCCGATCCACCGGGCGCGGGCGAGCTCTCCCGGCAGGCGCTCTCGCAGGCCGTGCTGCTGCTTGGCGTAGACCACGATCGAGCGGCCCTCGGGGGTCTCGTCGGCCAGGCTGGCCAGCTGCGCGGCCTCCGCCAGCTCCTCCGCGGAGACTCCGGGGGCGGTCAGGAACGCCGACGCCTGCCGGTTGCCCAGGGTGATGGTGCCGGTCTTGTCCAGCAGCAGGGTGTTGACGTCCCCGGCGGCCTCGACCGCGCGGCCGCTCATCGCGAGCACGTTGCGCTGGACCAGGCGGTCCATGCCCGCGATGCCGATCGCCGACAGCAGCGCCCCGATCGTGGTCGGGATGAGGCAGACCAGCAGCGCGACCAGCACGACACCGGTGACACCGTCCTCGGTCAGAGCCGGTGAGTCCGGGACCCCGGGGTTCTGGGCCTTGGCGTAGATCGCCATCGGCTGCATGGTCGCGGTGGCGACCAGAAAGATGATCGTCAGGGCGGCCAGCAGGATGTTGAGGGCGATCTCGTTGGGTGTCTTCTGCCGTCCGGCGCCCTCGACCAGGGCGATCATCCGATCGATGAAGCTCTCGCCGGGCCGCTGGGTGATCTGGACGACGATCCGGTCGCTCAGCACCTTGGTGCCGCCGGTCACCGCCGAACGGTCACCGCCCGACTCGCGGATGACCGGGGCCGACTCACCGGTGATGGCCGACTCGTCCACCGAGGCGATGCCGTCGACCACGTCGCCGTCACCTGGAATGATCTCTCCGGCCTCCACCACGACGAAGTCTCCCCGCAGCAGCTCGGGAGCCCCGACGACGTCCCACTCGGCGGAGTCGCGGCCACGCAGCCGCCGCGCCGTGGTGTCGCGCTTGGCGGCGCGCAACGCGGCCGCCTGCGCCTTGCCGCGCCCCTCGGCGACGGCCTCGGCCAGGTTGGCGAAGAGCACGGTCAGCCAGAGCCACGCCACGGCGGCCCAGGCGAAGAACGAGGGGTTCACCACCGCGAGCGCCGTGCTGAAGGCCGCGCCGATCTCGACGATCAGCATCACCGGGTTGCGCCAGAGCGTGGCCGGGTTGAGCTTCCTGAACGCCTGGGGCAGCGATGTGACCAGTTGCCCGGGATGGAGGAGGCCGCCGCCCACCCTGCCGTTTCCGGGGGTGGGGGTACGGCCCGGCAGCTGGAACGTCCGGATGAACATCACTGGATTCCCTCCGCGAGCGGGCCGAGTGCCAGGGCGGGCAGGAAGGTCAGTCCGACGAGGATCACCGTCACGCCGACGACCATGCCGACGAACTGCGGCCGGTAGGTGGGCAGGGTGCCCGCCGAGACGGGCACCGGCGCCTGCACGGCCAGGGAGCCGGCCAGCGCGAGCACGAAGATGATCGGCAGGAACCGGCCGAGGACCATGCACAGGCCGAGAGCCACGGTGTACCACGGCGTGTCGGCGGTGAGGCCGCCGAACGCGGAGCCGTTGTTGTTGGCCGCGCTGGTGAAGGCGTACAGCACCTCGGAGAAGCCGTGCGGGCCGCTGTTGAGCATGCCGGCCCGCCGCTCGGCCGAGCCCATCGCCAGTGCCGTGCCGGTCAGCACCAGCACCGGCGTGACCAGGAAGTACATCGCGGCGAACTTGATCTCCCGGGAGCCGATCCGCTTGCCCAGGTATTCGGGTGTACGGCCGACCATGAGCCCGGCCACGAAGACCGTGATCACCGCGAGGACGAGGATGCCGTACAGACCCGCGCCGACGCCGCCGGGGGCGACCTCGCCCAGCATCATGCCGAGCATCGTGATCATGCCGCCGAGCGCGGTGAACGAGTCGTGGGAGGAGTTCACCGCGCCGGTCGAGGTCAGGGTGGCGGCGGCGGCGAAGGCTGCGGAGCCCGGCACGCCGAAGCGCACCTCCTTGCCCTCCAGCGCGGCGCCCACCGCCTGCGGGACCGTGCCGCCGTGGGCGGTCTCCAACCCGGTGAGCAACGCGACGCCGGTCAGCGCCAGGATCCCCATGACCGCGACGATCGCGTAGCCCTGCCGCCTGTCGCCGACCATGCGGCCGAAGGTGCGGGGCAGCGCGAAGGGGATCAGGAGGATCGCGAAGATCTCCACCCAGCTGGTCAGGCTCGTGGCGTTCTCGAAGGGGTGCGCCGAGTTCGTGTTGTAGAACCCGCCGCCGTTGGTGCCCAGCTCCTTGATGATCTCCTGGCTGGCCACCGGGCCGCCGGTGATCGCCTGGGCGCCGCCGGTCAGGGTGGTCACCTCGTGCGGGGAGGCGAAGTTCTGCACCAGTCCGCCCGCCAGCAGCACGACCGCGCCGACGAGGGCGATCGGCAGCAGGACGCGCAGGGTGCCGCGGACCAGGTCCACCCAGAAGTTGCCCAGTTCCTCGGTCTTCTGGCGGGCGAAGCCGCGGACCAGGGTGATCGCCACCGCCATGCCCACCGCGGCGGACACGAAGTTCTGCACCGCCAGGCCGGACATCTGCACCAGGTGGCCCATGGTGGACTCACCGGAGTAGGCCTGCCAGTTGGTGTTGGTGACAAAGCTGACCGCGGTGTTCCACGCGACGTGGCCGGTCACCGGTGGCCGGCCCAACGACAGGAACAGCCTGTCCTGCAGCCGCTGCAGCCCGTAGAGGAAAAGGACGGAGACCGCCGAGAACGCCAGCAGGCTGCGGGCGTAGAGCCCCCACCTCTGCTCGGCGTCCGGCCGCACGCCGGCGAACCGGTAGATCATCCGCTCGGGGGCGAGGTGCCCGGTGTCGTGGTAGACGCGGTACATGTAGTCGCCCAGCGGCCGGTGGACCACCGCGAGGGCGACGACGAGGGATCCGATGAACAGGATTCCGGCCGTGGTCGACGTCATCAGAAGCGCTCCGGGAAGAGCAGGGCCACGACCATGAAGACCACCAGGCCGACGACCACGACCAGACCGGCCGCGTTGACGGTACTCACAGCCGTTCCACCGCCTTGACGACCAGCCCGAGGAACGCGAAGACCGCGATCGTCAGGGCGACGAAGATGACGTCTGTCATCCCACTCCTCGCATCCGGGGTTTGTTCTCACCACCGCCCGACGGGCAGGGCACATGCAAGGAAAGCGCTGCTTTCCGCGCTTATTGCGCCTCTTGACGGTTTCCATACGCCCCGGCACCCAGGCTTGACGCCTCCTCCAGGCGGGGCCCGGCATACCTTGACGACCGCTTGACGTTCGATCACCGGCTCCCGCCGGTGGCGGCTTCCGTACGAACGACACCGTGGGCGAGAGGCTTCTATGATCGGGAGGGTGGCTGCCCCGATCTCCCGCCCCAGCGCCCGGATCCTGCTGGTCGACGACGACGACCGCCTCCTGCTGTTCCGGTTCCAGGCTCCCGCGCACTGGCCCGCCGAGCACTTCTGGGCCACCCCGGGCGGAGGGGTGCACGAGGGGGAGAGCCTGGCCGCCGCCGCGGTCCGCGAACTGCGCGAGGAGACCGGGCTGGACGTCGCGGAGGAGCGGCTGGGGCCCGTCGTGGCCCATACCTCCGGCCTCGCCGAGTTCGGCGACGTCCTGGTCGAGGCGACCGACTCGTTCTTCTTCCTGCGCGTCGCCGGCCACACCGTCGACGTCTCGGGGCAGGAGGAGCTGGAGCGCTCGCAGATCTCGGCGCACCGCTGGTGGCCGCACCGGGAGTTCCTGACCACCCGGGAACTGGTCTTCCCGGTCAACCTGCCGGCCCTGCTACCCGGCCTGCTGGCCGGAGACCTTCCCGCGGAACCCGTCCTGCTGCCCTGGCGGAGCGGCGGGTAGCCGTCCCTGCCGTCTCCGGCGTCGTATCGCGTGCCGCCCCGGGGATTCGAACCCCGAACATCCGCGTCCTGAGCGCGGCGCCTCTGCCGTTGGGCCAGAGCGGCCGGGCGCGCCGTGCGGCGCGCCGGTGGTGCCGTGTTCGGTGCCGCGCCGTCGTGCTGCGCCGCCGTGGTGACACGGTGCCGTCGGAACGGCAGGACTCGAACCTGCGGCCTTCCGGTCCCTGGCCGGATGCTCTTCCTGCTGAGCTACGTTCCGTCACGCGTCCGGGCCGGTTGGCGTGGGCCGTACCGGACGCGCTGCGGGCCTGCCGACCGGGCGGGGGTCGCCACTCCCCTCGCCGAGTCCCAGTCCCATGGCCCTCTTCTTTCAGGGCGGAGCCGCAGCGGGGACTCGAACCCCGTCCTGCCGGGTGGAAGCCGGCTGCCTTACCGGTTCGGCCTCTGCGGCGTGTCCCCCGTGAATCTCCCGGAGGTGAATCCTTTCGCGCCCTCCGGAAGGGGAGCCCGAACGAATTCGCGTTCAACCTGCTGCACTGTGAAGTTGTCCATCTCGGAAACCGGCCGTCCGATTATCGCTGCGAAAGAGGAAATGAAGAAGCCGCCTGTGACGGAGTCTCCGGCGGCTCGGCGGTTTCCCTTTCGGGGTTTATCCGCCTGACCACCCTGGGGCCCGACCAATGCTTTTGAACAGGGAGGACGCGGGGAGCTTCACCTGCCACACCGGCGACGCACCGTGGTTCACGGCCACTCCTTTCCCTGAGCCGGGGGCGAGTTCCCCTGCCTTTGTTCATTGAAGGGCAAAACCAGCCTCGGCGCCAATGATTTTTATCGGGTTCGTCTCTGGTGACGGATTCCGCGATCGGTACGGAATTCACCTCTCCCTCCTCAGCCGTGGATCCGGGCCGGCCGGGCGGCGGCCGGCGGTGCCCTCGTCTCGGCCATGTCGCGGTTGTGAAGGGGGCGCGGGTTCACGCATGATCGACGGAAGGGACCGATCTCATGGGAGTGATATGGCATTTCATCCGAACCTTGATCCCGGACTGGCCGCCGCCCTCGAGGCGACCCCCCTGCCGGTCGCGGACCTCGGTGCCGTACGGCTGGAGGACCTGCCCGGCCTCCGTCTCCAGCTGAGCGCGGCGCGCGCCGCGCTGGCTCCGCTCGCGCCGGACGAGCGGGTCACGATCGAGGACCGGACGGTGCCGGGCCCGGACGGCGATCCCGACATCCGGCTACGGATCTACCGTCCGGCCGGGCGGCGGGAGGCCGTTCCCTGCCTGTACTGGATCCACGGCGGCGGGATGATCCTCGGCGACGTCGAGATGGAGGACGCGCGCCTCAACGACTACGTCGCCGAACTGGGATGCGTGATCGTCTCGGTCGACTACCGCCTGGCTCCCGAGCACCCTGACCCGGCGCCGGTCGAGGACTGCTACGCGGGCCTGGTGTGGACCGCCAAGAACGCCGCCGAACTGGGGGTGGACCCGGATCGCATCGCGGTGGGCGGGATCAGCGCCGGAGGTGGCCTGGCCGCGGGGACCGTACTGCTCGCCCGCGACCGGGGCGGCCCGGCCCTGGCGTTCCAGCTACTGATCTGCCCAATGCTGGACGACCGCAACACCACCCCGTCCAGCCTGGAGTTCGCCGAGGCGATCGTGTGGAACCGGGCGGCGAACCTCCTGGGCTGGAAGGCCCTGCTGGGTGAGCGGGCAGGCGGCGACGACGTCTCCCCGTACGCGGCCCCGGCCAGGGCGGCCGACCTGTCGGGCCTGCCCCCGGCGTACGTCGACGTCGGTGAGCTGGAGGTCTTCAGGGACGAGTGCGTCGACTACGCCCTGCGACTGGTCCGGGCGGGTGTCTCCACCGAGCTCCATCTCTACCCGGGTGCCTTCCACGGCTTCGACGGGATGCTCCCGCAGGCGGAGATCAGCCGCCGCGCCTCCGCCGAGCGGGTGGTCGCGCTGCGCCGGGCCCTGTTCGGCTGACAGCGTTCGGCTGACGGCGTTCGGCTGACGGCGTTCGACTGACAGCGTTCGACTGACGGCGTTCGGAGCCCGCCCTCGTGGAGCGGCGGGCTCACCCCGGGGGGGCCGCCTCCCCGGGCGGTGAGAGGAGCGCCAGCGCGTGCAGGAGGGTGTCGCGCTCGCCCGCGGCGCGTCTCAGCATGTGACGGCAGATCCCGCAGATGCCGGAGAACTCCCGCTCCGCGAGGTCGCGGTAGCGGGGCAGGGCGGTCAGCGCCTCCGTCCCCAGGGAGCCGAGGACCGCGAGGAACGGGTCGGCGGCGAGATCGGCCAGGGCCCGGCGCACGCCGTCGCGGTCGCGGGCGGCGCGGTGCAGGTCGGGCGGGCCCGCTCCCATGATGACGTTCTCATCGCAGCAGGCCGAGATCCGCCCGTCGTAGCGGACCGTCGGGGTGTGCGCGATCGCGCACCGGCCCAGCCGCGCGCCGGGCACGCGACGTAGCTCGGGGAACAGGCCGCGGGCGCGGCCGTACGGCAGGGGCGGGACCGGATGGATCTCGGCGAGCTCGCGCCAGCCCTCCCCCAGCGCGCCGGAGAGGAGGTCCCGGGCCGCCTCGATCTGGGCGGGATCGTCCAGTACCTGCGCCACCAGCCACGCCCCCTCGGCGGCGACGGCACGGGCGGCGGCGGCCACGGCGGCGCGCGGGCTCGGGTGGTGGGCGTCGACGCCCAGCACGACGCAGGCCGACAGGCGCAGCACGGACCGGATCCATCCGGGGGGATCGCCGCCCGCGCCCCAGTAGCCGCTGGTGTAGGGGACGAGTGCCTTGCCCGAGGCGTGGATCCGCCGGGCCGCGTGGGCGAGGGCGCGCCGCTCCACGAACGGCTCCCCGCCTGAGACACCGACGACCCGCAGTGCCTCGTCCGCGCAGAGCCCTTCGACGATCTCCGCGAAGAGGGCGTGGTCGGTGACGCGCGGGCCGTCCGGGCGGGAGTCGACCGAGCAGTGCGCGCAGCCGACCGGGCACCGGTCGGTGATGAGGAGCAGGGCCGACCTTCCGCGTTGCCGCCGCAGGGCGTCGAGCTCGGCGAACCTGAGCATGCCCCCGACGCTACGCCGCCCCGCGCCGCGGTGGCCGCCCCCGCCCGCGCCGTGCGCCGTTTACGCCACACCGGCGGGGATCTAGGCCATCGCGCCGGACGCGTAGGCCATCGCACGCGGCCGGACAGCCGGCCCGAGACGTGCCCTCCGCCTCCCGGCGGCCCCGGAATACGCCTGCCAGGCGGTGGTTCGGAGTCCGCCGGATTCATACCTTGATCGCGTGGGAAGCCCGACCGGCCCACGAAACCCCGTCCCATGGGAGGGACCAATGAGCGACTCGTCTCCACGCGTTCGCGACCTCGTGCAACGCGCCGCCTCCGACCCCGGGTTCGCCGAGCAGCTGCTCAGTGACCCCGAGTCGGTCGCCACCGAGTACAACCTCGGCGCCGACCACATCGACCAGATCAAGGAGCTGGCCGGCGCCGGCCTGCTCAAGCCCGCAGTCCAGGCGCACACGGTCCCCGTCAAGGAGCCCGGCGGCGGCGGCTACTACTAAACATCTCTGGGGGTGTCGTGCACTTCAACTCGATACTGGTCAGCGTCACCGAGATCTGCACCGTGGGCTGCCGGCACTGCGGCTTCACCGGCTCCACGCGGGACCGCCAGCCGACCGCGGACGAGATCGGGCGCTGGGTGGCACAGGCGTGCGACAGCGGCATCCCGGAGATCATCTTCACCGGCGGCGAGCCCTTCCAGCGATTCCGGATGCTCAGATCCGGGGTCGGGGCCGCCGCCGGCCACCCCGGCAGGCCGCGGATCTCGGTGTTCACCAGCAGCTTCTGGGGGCGCTCGGCCGCGACGGTGGACAAGATCCTCGGGCAGTTGCCCGGCCTCACCCGGCTCTTCCTGAGCACCGACGTCTACCACCAGGAACGCGTCCCCACCCAGCACGTGGTCAACGTGATCGAGGGCGCGATCGCCAGGGAGATCCCCGAGATCAGCCTCTGCATCACCATCGCCGAGGATCACGAGGAGGAGCGGATCCGCAGGCTGTACCGGCGCTTCGAGGACCGGGTGCGGGTGCACGTGGACCGGGTGATCCCCACCCCGTTCATCAAGACGGCGCACCAGGTGGGCCTTCCCCCCGACCCCGAGCACTTCTCGGCCTCGTGCTACCTGGAGACCCCGCTGATCAACCCTAACGGCGACCTGTCCGCCTGCCACATCGGCAAGGCCGGGGCCTACGTCACGCTCTCCGACTTGGCCTACTTCATGGGCAACCTGCACGAGAAGTCGTTCCAGGAGATCCTCGCCGACGCCGACCGCAACTACGAGTACCAGTTCCTGCGGGTGTACGGGCCGCAGGGCGTGGCACGCATGGTGGCCTCCTCCCCCGCGGTGCGCGGGCTGTTCAAGGGGGCGACCTTCACCAACGGCTGCGACCTCTGCTACAAGATGCTCCGCTCACTCGACGGGCGGGCCCGGTTGCGTGAGATCGCGGCCGATCCGTTCCAGCGCGAGCTGATCGACGCCATCCGGCTGGTCCGGTTCGGCGAGCGACCTCCCGAACCGCGGCCCGCGCCCGGCGCTCCCCCACAGCTGAGCGGCGCTCCCCAACCGGTCGCTCCCCAACCAGTAAGGAGTGGCACTTGACGAGCACGGACTTCGTCGGACTCGTACCCGCCGCCGGCCGGGGCACCCGGATGGCCCCGCTGCGCTACCCCAAGGAACTGCTGCCCATCGTGTACGAGCGGGCCGAGGGAGGCGCCCGGCTGCGTCCCGTCGCCGAGTACGCGCTGGAGTCGCTGGCCGGTGCGGGGATCGGCAGCGCGATCGTGGTGGTGGCCCCGTGGAAGCTGGAGGTGGTCGGCTACCTCGGCGACGGGCGCCACCTCGGCGTCGACATCGCCTACCTCCTCCAGGAGGAGGCGCGCGGCCTGGCCTGCGCGCTCGACCTGGCCCGGGGATGGACCCGGGGGCGCGACGTCGTGTTCGTCATGCCCGACACGATCTTCACCCCGCCCGACGCGCTGACCCGGCTGCGCCGCGTCTACGAGGAGACGGGGGCCGACCTCGCGCTCGCGGTCTTCCCCACGCCGGACGCGCACCGCCTCGGCCCGGTGATCCTGCGCGGAGACCGGGTGCACCGGGTGTTCGACAAGCCCGCCGACCCGCCGGTCATGAACACCTGGGGCGCGGCGATCTGGGGGGACGCCTTCACGAGGCTCCTGCACGAGGGGCTGATCCAGGACACCCGGGAGAAGGCCCCCCGGAACGGCGAGCCGGTGCTCGGCCACTACTTCGACCTCGCGGTCCGCAGCGGCCTGCGGGTCCGTGCCGTCGAGTTCCCCGGCGGCACGTTCCAGGACGTCGGGACACCGCTCGCCGTCCGCCGGTCCATGGAGGGCCCCTCACTTCTGGCGGTGGGTCCGTGAGGCTTCTCTTCTTCGCGATGAGCAGCGCCGGATACGGCGAGACGCTGATCGGCATGTCGCTGGCCCGCCAGCTCAGGGTTGCCGGAATCGAGAGCTTCTTCATCGTCGAGCCCACGTCGGAGAGGCTGCTGCGTGGCAGCGGTTTCCCGTACCTGGTGCTGAACAACTCGATGGGCTCCTTCGCCACGCTGCTGGTGGACGAGACGGTCCGCGACTTCCGCCCGGACGCGATCGTGCTGTCCGACTACTTCACCTACTGCGGCGTGTTCCCCAAGCGCTACGGCATCGACCCGTGGTTCATCGAACGGTACGGCCTGCCGATCATGCCGATCGACATCTGGGAGTGGGCCAACACCGAGTTCGCGGTGGACGTCTTCCAGGGCAAGTCGATGGGCGTCACCCGGCGGATCATGGACATGCCCACCCACCTGCGCCCGGTGCCGATCTGTCATCTGGACGAGGAGCCGGGAACGTACCCCTTCCGGCTCTGGGAGGGCAACGAGCGGGTCAGCCGCCGTACCCGCCACCACCTGCGCGAGACGTTCGGGATGGCGCCGGAGGACCGGATGGTGCTGCTCGCGGTGGCCGGATGGCAGCAGGACAGGTACGCCGACGAGAACGGCGACCGGATCGCCGACCAGGTTCCCGAACTGCTCGTGCACTACCTGCGGCAGCTGCCGCCCAGCGCCCGCTTCGTGCTGGTGGGCAGCGTGCCGCCGGTGCTGGCGGATCTGGCCGACCGCGCCCACGTCATTCCCGCCTGCTCGCCGCACCGGTTCAACGTGCTGCTGGGCTCGGTCGACCTGGTGCTGACACTCAACCTGGGCGCCACCACCCTGGCCAGGGCCGTGCTGTCCGACATCCCCGGGCTGGTGCTGACCAACCGGTTCGACGTCCCGGAGAAACCGGACATCGACCGGGTCGAGGCGGAACTGTCCGGCCTGTCGGAGGACGTCCGCTCCTGGCTGTCGCGGACCCTGCCCATGTATCCGTTCCGGATGTGGCCGCTGGGGTTCCACAGCTTCCTCGACCCCATCGTGGCGAAAAATCCCTATATATCGACCTTCGCTCACGCCGAGCTGCTCGATGAGCCCGCCGTGCTGTCCGCGCTGCACGGCGTGCTGTACGACCGGGGGGTCCAGGACGACCTGGCGCGCGAGCGGGCCGCGTACCTGGAGACGCTGACCGATCATCCCGGCACCCCCGAGGTCTTCGCCTCGGCGGCGCGCCGCCTGGGCCTGGTGTGAGGTGGACATGAAACAGCTGAGCATGCACGTGACCGACCTGTGCAACGAGAAGTGCGGCTTCTGCGTCGTGGGGTCGCCGCTGGCGAAGTCCGACAGCGTGGAGTACGGCGACCTGATCCGCTTCCTCGCCGAGAACTCTGGGCAGGGGTACGCGTCGGTGAACCTGCACGGCGGGGAGCCGACGATCCATCCGCGCCTGTTCGAGCTGCTGCGTACGATCCGGCTGCTGGAGTACCCGCGGGTGGAGATCCAGACCAACGCGCGCCGCCTGAAGGACCCGGAGTTCACCCAGCGCCTCGCCGAGGCCGGGGTCGAGCTGTTCGTGGTCTCGCTGCACGGCTCCACCTCGGTGATCCAGGACTGCCTGACCCAGACGCCGGGCGGGTTCGACGAGACGATCGAGGGCATCCGCAACGCCAAGCGCTCGGGCGTCGCCGTGCGGACCAACACCGTCATCACCCGGCTCAACATGGGCCGGCTGATGGACATCTGCCGGCTCTGCGTCGAGCTGGGGGTCGACCACGTCAACATCTCCAACCTGCACCCGGTGGGCAGCGGCTTCTTCGCCCTCGACATGCAGGCGCCCACGGTCGCCGAGACCCGCGAGCACCTGCTGCCGGTGATCGAGATGATGCTCGCCTCACCGGCGCGGCTGACCCTGGAGGGCTTCCCGCTCTGCGTGGTCACCCCGCACGAGGCACTGGCCATCGAGGACGGCACGCGCTCGATCCGGATGATGTACCAGGGCAACGTCCTGGACGACTACGACGCGTTCATGGACGAGCAGATGCGCTCGTACGGGCCGCCCTGCGACGGCTGCCCGCTGCGGACGCAGTGCGGCGGGGTCTACAACGAGTACGCCGAGCGCCGCGGCTGGGAAGAGTTCGGCCTGCGCCAGCCGTACCCCATCGGCGGGTGAGCGGGATGTCCCGGCGGATCGCGATCTGGGCGGGCAGCAGCCTGCCCAACGTCGGCGACCGGCTGCTGGCGGCGGTGACGGAGACCGAGCTCTCCCGCCGCCTGCCGGATGCCGTATTCGGGCACTTCTGCCCGTGGAGCACGGCGGCGGAGCCCGCGCCGCTCTGGGTGGACGGGGTGGGGAACTGGCCCGGCACGGGATCGTTCGACGCCGTCGTGATGGCGGGTGGCCTGTGGAGCGGCCCGCCGTTCCGGCACCCGATCATGCAGGTGTTCTGCCTGGGAGGCGACCCTCGGGCGTTCGACCCCGGCGTGTGGGTCGCCTGGCACGGCGTGGGCCTGCAGGACGACACCCCGGCGGCGGCGCGCGACGACTGGCGCGGCTACCTGAGGGCGGTCCGGGAGCGGATCGACCACCTGACCGTGCGCGGTGCGGCGGCCGCCCTGCGGATGGGTGAGGCGACCGGCGTGCCGGACACGACCCTCGTCCCCGATCCCGCCTTCGCACTGGAGCCGCTGTCCCGGCCACCGCGCCCGGGACGGCGCCGGCCGCTGATCGGCGTCGCCGTCGGCGCCCCGGGAGTGACCTCGCAGCTGATCACCCACCTTGTCGGCCGCAACCTCGCCGGGCACGGCGCGGCGGACCTCGCGCTGTGCGTGCCACCCGAGCAGGTCATGGCCGAGGCGACGGGCCCCGGGGAGCGGGCCGCCGCGCTGGGGTTCGTGACGGAGCTGGGCCTGACACTGATCGAGCTGGCGGGCTTCGCCGACATCGAGTTCATCACGGTGCCCAACATCTACGGGGACGAGGAGGTCGGCGCCCGGTTCGCCCGCTCGGTGCCGGGCGCCCGCATCCGGGAGATCCCCCTTCGGAGAACCTCCACCGGGGCCGGGGAGCTCACCGAGGCCCTTTCCCGCTGCGACCTCGTCCTCGTCTCCCGCTACCACAGCGCGATCCTCGCGCTGCGCGGCGCCACCCCGTTCGTGGCGGTCGACCCGTTCTGGAGCCGCCGCAACGGCACGAGCAAACTGCACGAGCTCACCGGCGAGCTGGGCATGGCGCACCGCTACTGGAACGCGCACACCGGCGAGAACCTCATCGAGATCGTGGAACGCGCGCTGGACGAGGAGCCGATCGAGGCCGTCGCCTACCGGGAGGCGCACGCGCGGGTGACGGCCGCCTTCGACGGGCTCGCCGAGGCACTGCGCTCCGCGCGGCCGAGAGTGACGCCGAAAGCGACAGCGGGGAGATCGTCATGACCCTGAAGGCCGTGCTCGTCTACTCCAACGACGACGGGTTCTCGCTGGGGGTGGAGCTGATCCGGGCGGCCGTGGCCGACCGCCTCTCCCCGTCGCGGGTCGAACACCGGGTCTGGTTCCACGAGGACGTGGGCAACCTGGCCGAGGACTACCTGGGGCACTACAACGCCTTCATGGCGCGGCTGTTCGACTACCGGCCGGACGTGATCTCCTTCTCCGCGTTCGTATGGAACCACGATGAGTTCACCCGGATGGGACGCATCGTCAAGCGGCACCTGCCGGACTGCCGCGTCGTGTGGGGCGGCGCCCAGGCCAACTCCCGGCGGATGGCCGCCCACCTGCTGCGCGAGTACCCGTGGCTGGACCTGGTGCTGCGCGGCGAGGCTGAGGAGGCGTACCCTGACCTGCTGGAACACCTGGCGCGGGGCGGCGACCTGGGCGCGGTGGCGGGCCTCACCCGGCGCGTCGACGGCGAGCCCGTGCACAACGACGACCCGCCCGACGTCGACCTGGGCGCGCTGCCGCTGGTCTTCACCGCCGACAGGCTCCCCCTGGAGCCGATCCTGCGGCGCAGGCCCGGCGCGGTCCTGGCCTACGAGACGGGCCGGGGGTGCCGGCAGAAGTGCAGGTTCTGCCTCTACAGCGCGCCGAAACTCCGCGCGTTCCCGATGGAGCGGATCGAGCGTGAGCTGACCTACCTGCTGGCCGGAGGCATCCCCTACCTGCGGATGTGCGACGCCCACCTGGGCATCTCGCGGCACCGGGCCATGGAGATCTTCGAGATCGTCGCCGAGCACAACCGGGGGACGGTGGTGGACGTCTACCCGGATGTCAAACACGTCGACCTCGACTACGTACGGGCGATGAACCGCGCCGGGTGCCGCGTGATCACCCTGGGCATCCAGTCGTCCGACGCGGACACCCTGCAACTGGCGGCCCGCAGGTTCGACCGGCAGCGGTTCGCCCAGGCCGCCTCCCTCATCCGCCGCCACCACAACCACGCTCTGGCCGCGGACATCATCATCGGCATGCCGGGGGACAACGCGGACAAGGTCCGCGACAGCGTGCGCTTCGCCTACGCGAGCGGGGTGGAGAAGGTGCACTTCGCGCCGCTGATGGCCTTCCCCGGGACCGACTTCTTCGAGTACGCCGAGCAGTACGGCATCGAGTTCTTCGACTTCCAGCCCCCGCTCGTCGTCAGCTCGCGCGGCTTCGGCACCGAGGACTACCGGCGGGCAATGGTCTTCGCCGGGCGGGTCGAGGCGCTGCAGGACATCGCGCCCACCCTGCTGCGCTGCATGATCGCGATCGCGGACTGCGACGTCGCGGACTGGGCCGAGCGCCTGGACCTGGGCTCCGGCGCCGACCCCGCGCCCCTCATCGAGGAGGCGGAGCTGCCCTCCGGGGCGCGTCGCCTGCTGCTCGACGGGCTCGCCTGGGACGCGGCGGTCCAGGCCCAGCGGGCGACGACCGCGCAGGATCCACCGGGGCTCGCCGACGGCGCGCTCGTCGCGGGCGTCGCGCCGGACGCCGTGCACTGGGCCGACCACCCCGTCCACCTGCTGCTGCGCGACTTCACCCTGACCTTCGACGCGCTCGCCCACGAACGCCAGGGCTACCTGTTCCCCCGGGGCGGCGCGGTGGGCTACCCGCTGACCGGCCCGCTGCTGGCCGCCTACGAGGCGGCCGCGGTGGGGATCACGGTCGGTGAGTGGCGGGACAAGACGCGGGCCGGCTCAGCCACCGAGCCGACCCGTGAGGTATGCGACGCGGCCTTCAGGATCCTCTGCGCCACCGGGGTCGTCGCGCTGCGCGAGGAGGGGTGAGTCCTGCTCGCGCAGGGATCTGGCCCGCGAGTCGTACTCGCGGGCCAGATCCCTGCGCGAGGACAGGCCGAGCTTGGCGAACACGCTGGACAGCTGGGCCTGGACCGTGCGGGGCGAAACGAAGAGCTTCGCACCGATCTCGCGGTTGGTCAGCCCGCCGGACGCCAGCAGGGCCACCTGGCGTTCGGCCCTGGTCAGCGCGGCCCAGCCGACCCCCCGTCCGCGCGGCCCCCGGCCCCTGCCCGCGTAGACGACGGCCTGGCCGACGTCCAGCCCGGCGCCCTCGGCCCACGTGGTGGCGAAGGTGTCGGCGCCCAGCGCGGCGCGCACCCCGGCCAGGTCCGCCTCGTGCTGTGGCGCCGCCGCCGGGGGACGCGACAGCCCCAGCCGGTCACGCAGCGACTGGGCCGCGCCGAAGAGCCTGGCGGCGTGCTCATGGCGGTGGTGTCCTGCCGCGAGCCCGGCCATGGCCTCCAGCGAGTCGGCCGTCTGGGCGCGCAGGCCCATGGCGGCACCGGCCCGCAGCGCCGAGTGGTGCGCGGAGGCGGCGCGCGCCGGGTCGGCGCACCGGGTGACGCGGCCGAGGGTGAACAGGCACCGCCAGCTGAGCGGCCGGTCGTCGGTCTCGCGTGCGCGCGCCATGGCCTCCTCGGCGAAGGTGAGGGCCGCGGAGGCCGCGGGGGCACCGCCCGAACCCAGGATCGCCGCGCCGAGACCGGCCAGCCCCATCGCCGCCAGCCGCGCGGCGGTGCGCTCGCCCACCTCGGCGACCTCCGAGAACACCTCCCTGGCCGCCTCGTACTCGCCGACGTCGAGCAGCATCCTGCCGAGCGTGTCGAGGCAGTCGCCGAGCAGCGGCGGGGAGCCCGCGGAGCGCGCGATCTCGACCGCCTCGGCGAGCCGCTCCCCCGCCTGGCCGTACCGCCCCCGGCAGGAGGCCACCTCGCCCAGCCCCCTGAGCACCGCGGCCCTTCCCCAGACATCGCCCATCCGCTCGGCGGCGGCCAGGCTCTGTCCGAGCGCGCTCTCCGCCTCCGCGTACGCGCCCTGGTAGACGGCCACCTGCGCGATGGCGAGCAGGCCCATCTCCAGGCTCAGTTCCGAGCCGTGCCTGCGGCCGATGTCGACGCACCGCTCCAGTGCCGCGCGTGCCCCGGCGAGGTCTCCCGCGGCGACGCGGGCGTGTCCGAGCAGGACGAGCGGCGCGCAGTTCCACGCGTGGCCCGCAGGCGCCCGGCCCCGGGCGGCGAGTTCGGTGAGGGTTCGGCTGGCCGAGGCGGGCTCGCTCATCGTCCGCAGGCCCGCCAGCACCGCGAGGGCCCGGGTCTGCCCGGCCTCGTCTCCCAGCTCGCGGAACATGGCCAGGGCCCGGCGGCAGGCGTCCGCGGCGTCGGCGTACTCACCGAGGGCACAGGAGAGCACCGCGGTGCTCAGCGCCGCGGCGGCCGGCACCTCACCGTGGCCCAGCCCCCCTGCGGAGACCAGCGAGGCGAGCCAGCCGCGCCCCTCGCGCGGGCGGCCCCGCACGATCCAGTACGTCTCCAGCGCGCTCGCCAGCCTGGCCCCGACCGTCGCGGGCCCGCCGGAGACACACCAGCGCAGCACCGCCCGCATGTTGGCGTAGGCGGCTTCGACGCGTTCCAGGTGCGGCGTGGCGGCGCCCGTGGTGAGCGCCTCCGCCGCCCGCTCGGCCAGCGCCGCGTAGTACTCGGCGTGGCGCGCCCGCACGGTCTCGGCTTCGCCGCCGGCGCGCAGTTCCTGCCCCGCGTAGGCGCGCACGACCCGCAGCAGCCGGTAGCGGGTCACGGTACCCGTGGTGTCGCACTCGACGAGGGACCTGGACACGAGCCTGGCCAGGAGGTCGACGACGGCGTCGGGTCTGATGCCCGCGCCCGCGCAGACCCCCTCCACGTCGTCGATGACGAAGCCGTCCTCGAACACCGCGAGCCTGCGCAGCAGCAGCCGCTCCCGCCCGGGGAGCATCTCGTGGCTCCAGCCGATCGCCGCCTCCAGCGACCTGTGCCTGGGGTGGGCGGTGCGGCTCCCCCCGGCCAGCAGCCGGAGCGGGTCGTCGAGCCGCTCGGCGATCTGCGCCGGCGACAGCATGATCGAGCGCGCCGCGGCGAGCTCCACGGCCAGCGGCAGGCCGTCGAGGCGGCGGCAGATCTCCTCCACCGCCTCCGCGGTCTCCGGGCTGGCCGGCCGCCCCTGCGCCGCGGCGCGTTCGGCGAACAGGCGCGCGGACCTCACCACGTCCAGCGGGGCGAGGCGGTAGGTCACCTCGCCTGGAACGCTCAGCGGCTCCCTGCTGGTGGCCAGCACCCGGAGTCCGGGGTGGGTGCCGAGCAGCTCCGGAACGGTCACGGCGCACCGGTCGGCGACGTGCTCGCAGGTGTCGAGCACGAGCAGCGCGGGCCCGTCGCCGGGGACCACGGCAAGGGCGTCGAGGCCGGTGAGGTCGCCGGAACCGGCGGTCAGATCGCGAAACCAGATCCCGCCGGGATGGGCGCCGGCCCAGGTATGGGCGTACGCGTGCGCCAGCCGGGTCTTGCCGACCCCCGGCGCGCCGGTGAGCGTGACGAGCCGCGCCGAGCCGAGCAGGTCCCGCAGGCCGGCGAGTTCGGCGTCGCGGCCGACAGGGTCGCCGGACCATCGCCGGGGCAGATCGCCGTCCACCGCTAACCCACCAGACGCCGCGCGAACGACCGCAGGGACAGCGCGCCCGTGACGAGCGTCCCGGCGGCGAGCACGCCCAGCGCGACCACCTCCGGCATGTGCGGGACGGCCGGGCTCAACGCGCCGCGCAGCGCCTCGCTCACGTAGACCAGCGGATTGACCAGGACCGCGGTCTGCAGCCAGGGCAGTGCCTCCAGCGCGGACCAGGGGTAGTACACGCAGCCGAGCATCATGAGCGGGACTATGAAGATCGCGAACAGCGCGCTGAGCTGCTGGGGCGGGAGCAGCGTGCCGATGAGCAGGCCCAGGCAGGCGGTCAGCAGGGACGACAGCACCAGCACCGCGATCAGCAGCGGCCAGCGGCCGAAGTCGATGTTCGGGGCCTCGCCGGGACCGTGCACGAACAGCACGGCGAGGAAGACGACCACCGCCGCGATCACCCCCTGGATCGCCCCCGCGACGATCTTCTCGACCCCGACGGCCCAGACCGGGATCGGGGCCAGCGCCCTGTCGTCGATCTCCTTGGTGTAGGACAGCTCCATGACCAGCGGGGTCGTCACGGCGAAGATGCCCTGCAGCACGATGCCCGAGGCGACCAGGCCGGGGACCAGGATCGTGGCGAACGTCTCCGCGCGCCCGGCCTCGGAGAGTCCCTGCCCCGCCCCGTACCCGATCCGCGGCAGGACCACGGCGAACACGAATATGAACAGGACGGGCTGGACCACGGTGCGGGCCATGAAGGAGGGCAGGTCCCGCCGCAGCACCCGCAGGTCCCTGGCGAGCAGCGCGCCGAAGGTGCGCGCGTAGCCGTGTGACGCGGCCGGCGGCGCGATGGTCGATGCCGTCATCGCATCTCCTTGAGCGGGGAGATCCCGGGCTCTGGCCCCGGGAGAGGGGGCGCGGCGCGATGCCGCGGGGAGGGGGTCAATCCCGGTACTCCCGCCCGGTCAGGGCGAGGAACACCGTTTCGAGGCTGGGCCGGACGACCCGGACGTCGGCCAGCGCCAGCCCGGCGTCCTGGCCCGCGCTCACCAGGGCGGCGAGGATGCCCTCCGGCGCCAGGGTGAAGACGCGCAGCCGGTTCTCCGAGACCTCGGCGTCCGCGACCCCGGCCAGCCGCCGGGCCTGCTCGACGATCTTCTCCGGGTCCCCGTCGTAGGTGAGGGTCAGCACGGTCCGCAGGCCGGTCGCCGTCTTGAGCTCGGCGAGCTCCCCGCAGGCCAGGACGGCTCCGCGGTCGACGATCGCGATCCTGTCGCAGAGCTCCTCAGCCTCCTCCATGTAGTGGGTGGACAGCACGATCGTCTGGCCCCCGGCGCGGATCTCCCGCAGGATGTCCCAGAGGTTCACCCTGGTCTGCGGGTCCAGTCCCGAGGTGGGCTCGTCGAGGAAGAGGATGTCCGGCCGGTGCATCAGCGCCCGCGCGATCATGACGCGCTGCGCCTGGCCGCCGGACATCTCGGTGATCCTGGCCGTGGCGCGGGAACCCAGGCCGAACCGCTCCAGCAGCTCGATCGCCCGCCGCCTGGCCTCCTTCGCGGGCAGCCCGGCGTACCGGCCGCGGAACTCCAGGTTCTCGCACGCGGTGAGCTGCCGGTCGAGGTTGTTGTACTGGGCCACGACACCGATGTGGCGTTTGACCGCGATGGGCTCGCGCACCACGTCCGCGCCCCCCACCCTGGCCACACCCCCGGTGGGGACGATCCTGGTGGTGAGCATGCCGATCGTCGTCGTCTTTCCCGCCCCGTTGGGCCCGAGGAGGCCGAACATCTCCCCCGCGCCCACTCGCAGGGTGAGCCCGGCCACCGCCTCGGTCACCCCGGACGAGCTCACGTAGGTCTTGCGCAGTTCGCTGGTCTCGACCGCGACGTCCGCCATGTCCGGCTCCCTCTTCGGCACGTGGCGCCCAGTGTGCGAGCACCCGGTTAAAGCGCGCCTTGATCGCGGTTGGAATCCGGTTTGAGGCGTGGCAGCGCCCCTGGCAGGGCGCGGCACCAGGTACTTCCATACCGGCTTTCAACCGTTATCCAACCGGCGGAGCCGACACTTCGTTCAGACGACGGGAGCCCGATGCCACCCCCCAGCGCCATCCTGCGGGCGAAGATCGACCTGGCCGGCCGCGCGCTCAGGAGCGCGGAGAGCACGCTGTGGCGCGCACCCGGTCCTCGACGGCGCTACCGCGACTACCTGTGCGCGATGCACATGGTCATCAGAGCCTCGGTACCGCTGCTGCGGGCCGCGTCGGCCAGGGCGGCGGAGCTGGGCGAGGAGGAACTGGGCGAGTACCTGGACCGGCACGCGGCCGAGGAGGCCTGTCACGACGACTGGCTGCGCGAGGACCTGGTCTCGATCGAGCCCTCGGCGGAGGAGCTGCTGCGCCGCACGCCGCCTCCCTCGGTGGCCGAACTCGTCGGAGCCCAGTACTACTGGGTGCTGCACCACCACCCCGTCGCGCTGCTCGGGTACGTCGCGGTGCTGGAGGGCGAGGCGCCCTCCCCCGCCCTGCTCGAACACCTCGAACGGGGCACCGGGTACCCCCGGGCTGCCTTCCGCACGCTGTGGCGGCACGCCGCGCTGGATCCGGGGCACCGCGACGGCCTGGACCGGATGCTCGACGGCCTGCGGCCGACGCGCGAGCAGCAGGCCGCCGTCGGCACCAGCGCCCTGCACACCGTGCGCGCCGCGGCCGCGCTCCTGCGCGAGCTGGCCGGGGAACCTCCGGAGGTGCTCCCGTGCACCTGATGGACATCCTGGCGCTGCGCCCGGTACCCGCCGCCGCGGTGCTCATGGCGATCACCCGGCGGTGCCCGCTGCGCTGCGGCCACTGCTCGACCGGCTCGCTGCCCGGCTCCGAGGAGCACCCCGGGGAGATCTTCCAGCGGTTCGCCGGGACGTTCACCCCGGCGAACCGGCCGGAGCTGGTCATGCTCACCGGGGGCGAGCCGCTGCTCCGGCCCCGCCTGGCCCGTTCCCTGGCCGAGACCGCCGCTCGCAGCGGTGCCCGCACGATGATCCTGTCGGGCATGTTCTTCGCGCCCCGGATTCCCGCCTCGATCGCCGGGGCGATCGAGGCGGCCGACCACTTCTCCGCCAGCCTGGACGCCTTCCACGAGGAGGAGGTGCCCAGGAGGAGCGTCTTCGCGGTCATGCGGGCGCTGCTGGCGCGGGGCAAGGACCTCAGCTTCCATCTCACCGGGAGCGGGCCTGACGACCCCTACCTGCGCGACGTCACCGCGGAGATCCGGCGGGAGTTCCACGACCGGATCCCGATGCTGGTGGGGCGCGTGCGGCCGGTCGGCCGGGCCCGTGCCGGCGCGCCCGTGCCCCTCCCCGTACCGGGCGGGGGCGGCGCGGCGGGCGAGAGCGCCGCGCCCGGCGCGGAGACCGGGACCGCACCGGCCGCCGGGAGCGCCGGAACCGCGACGGGCTCCGGGGCCGCGACGGGCTCCGGGGCCGCGCCCGCGCTGCCGTGCGCGATGGCCGCCTGGCCGACCGTCGGGTTCGACGGGACGATCACCGCGTGCTGCAACCAGGACGTCGTCGACCACCGTCCCGTCCCCGGCCACCTGCGCCTGGGGCACGCGGGTGCCGACGACTGGAGCACGGTCAGGGAGCGCTGCCTGACCTCCGGCACGCTGCGCGCCCTGAGAACGTACGGCCCGCTCCGGCTGGCCGGCGCCCCGCCGGGCCGGGGGTACTGCGAGACCTGCCGGGAGCTGGAGGCCACCCCTCCCCCGCACACGCCCGCCGCCGCCTTCCTGGAGCGGCGGGTCCGGGACATGCAGCTGGCCGGCGGCGGGGTGGGCTTCGCCGGGAGGTACGGCTGCCCGCCCTACGGCGACCTCGTCTCACTCGGCCATCCCTGGAGGAAACATGACCTTTGACCCCCTCGATGAGCTGGCTCGGGCGGGAATCGACCTCACCCTCGCCGGCCCCGAGCAGCGCGAGGTCGTCCGTTCGCTGAGCGAGGCCGAGGTCGCGCTCCTGGTCTCCATCCACGGGCAGCTGCGAGAGGGCTCTCCCGAGGTCGAGGCCCACATCGTCGGCGGACTCCTGTTCTGATCGGGGATGATCATGCGATGCCCGTCCTGCCTGGCCGAGACGCCGGGGCACCCCCGGTTCTGCCCGTCGTGCGGCACGCACCTCGCCGCGCCGGCGCCGGTGGAGGTACGCAAGATCGTCACAGTGGTCTTCTGCGACCTGGCCGAGTCCACCGCGCTGAGCGAGCGCCTCGACCCCGAGTCCCTGCGCGCGGTCCTGATCCGCTACTTCGCGCTCATGCGCGACCAGCTCGCCTGGCACGGCGGCACGGTGGAGAAGTTCATCGGCGACGCCGTCATGGCCGTCTTCGGCGTACCGGAGCTGCACGAGGACGACGCGCTGCGCGCCGCCCGGGCCGCGCTGGACATGCGGGCGGCGCTCGAACGGCTCAACGACGACCTCGACCACGATCTCGGGATCCGGCTCAGGGTCCGGATCGGCGTCAACACCGGCGAGGTCGTCACCTCCGGCCTCGCCCGCGGTGAGCAGGCCCTCGTCGCGGGCGAGACGGTGAACGCCGCCGCCCGTCTCCAGCAGTTCGCCCGGCCCGGAGAGATCCTGCTCGGGCCCGAGACCTGGCGCCTGGTCGGCCCCTCCGCCGTGGGCACCGCGGCCGGCCCCCTGATGCTGCGCGGCAAGCGGCATCCGGTCACCGCGTGGCGGCTGGTCTCGATGCGCTCCGACGACCCGGCCGTGATCCGGCGGTTCGACATCCCGTTCGTCGACAGGCAGGAACCGCTGCGCGAGCTGGACCGGGCCCTGGACGGGATCATCAGGCACCGCCACTGCCGCATCGTGACCCTGCACGGCGAGGCGGGGGTGGGCAAGACCCGGCTGGCACGGCTGTGGGCGGAGCGCGCGGGGCAGCGGGGCGTCCTCGTCGGTTCCGGCCGCTGCCGCCCGTACGGCGCGGGCGGCACGCTGCTCGGGGTGGCGGACGCGGTGCGCGAGCTGGTGACCGTGGGCACGCCCGACCCGCGGGCCCTCGCCGTGCTCCGCGACGGCCTGCTGAAGGACGGCACGCCCAATCCCTCGCACCAGGAGACCTCCTGGGCGCTGCGCAGCGTCCTGGAGGGACTCGGACGCTCCACGTACGTGCTGATCGTGCTGGACGACGTGCAGTGGGCGGGCGGCCCGGTCTTCGACACCCTCGGCCATCTGGCCGAGGAGCTGAGTGAGGCGGCGGTGATGGTGCTCTGCGTGACGCGCTCCGACCTGTTCGACCGCATGCCCGGCTGGCAGGTCGCCTCCCGGCTGGCGCTGCCCCGGCTCGGCCCGGCCGACTCCCGGCTCCTGGCCTCCGGGCTGGCCGAGGTGACGCCGCACGACGACGCCCTGCTCGACCGGATCGCCGACCGCTCCGAGGGCAACCCCCTGTATCTGGAGCAACTGGTGGCCATGCTCGGCGACGGCGGGGAGCCGCACGGCCTGCCGCTGACCGTGCACGCTCTCATCGCGGCCCGCGTCGACAGGCTCGGTCCCGCGGCCAGGGAGGTGCTGGAGTGCGCCGCGGTGGTCGGCAGGGAGTTCACCGCCGGGGAGCTGCGGGCCGTCTCGGGAACCGGCGAGCCCGGCGCTCCGCTGGAGGAGCTCCGGCGCAAGTCCTTCGTCGAGCATCGTACGGAGGCGACGTTCCGGTTCACCAGCGGCCTCATCCAGGAGGTCGTCTACGGCGGCATGGCCAAACGGCGGCGGGCCGAGCTGCACGAGCGGTTCGCCGGCTGGCTGGCCGCCGGAGACGGCGGGGACGAGGCGGTCGGCACGCATCTGGAGCAGGCGTACCGGCACCGCGCCGACCTCGGCCCTCCCGGCGAGCACACCGCGCGGCTGCGCGACGGGGCGGCGGCCCGGCTGTCGGAGGCCGGCACCCTCGCGCTGCGCAGAAGCGACCTATCCAGGGCGGAGAACCTGCTCAGCAGGGGGGCCGCGCTGCTGGGGCCGGCCCACCCCGGCTGGCCACGGATCAGCGGGCGCGTCGCGGAGGCCCGGATCACCCTGGGCGACGTCGAGCGGGGGCGGCTGCTGCTCACCGAGGTGCTGGAGCGCGCGACCGGCGACGCGGACGCGGTGGTGGCCGCCCACGCCTCGCTCTATCTGAGCCACTTCGACCCGGCAGGCTCCTCCGAGGTCGCGCGCCGTGCCGTACCGGTCTTCGAGGCCGCCGCCGACGACCTCGGGCTGGCCAGGGCCTGGACCGTGGTCGCCCAGGAGGCGCAGGGGCGCGGCAGGTTCGCCGAGACCAGGGAGATGTTGCAGCGTGCCCTGGAGTACGCCACGCGGTCCGGCGCCGAACTGGAGCGCGCCACCATCCTGGGCAACCTGGCGGCCTCCCTCTGGCTGGGCCCGGAACCGGCGCCCGTCGCCGTCTCCAGATGCCGTGACCTGCTGGCCGCGCACGGCAGGGACCGGGGGATCGTGCGCGCCGTCGTCGGCTGTCCCCTGGCCGTCCTGCTGGCCACCCGGGGAGGCTTCGACGAGGCCAGGACCACCCTCGCGACGGCCGGGCGTTCCCTCGCCGACCTGCGGCACGCCTACGCCGACGCCTTCATGCCGATCTTCTCCGCGGCCGTCGAATCGCTGGCCGGGCGCTGGGACCTCGCCGAGGACCTGCTCCGCCAGGCATGCGCCAGGGCCAGGGCGCTCGGCGACACCCAGCTCCTGGTCACCGCCTCGCGTGACCTGGCCGGCACGCTGCTGCGCCGGGGAGACCTGGCCGGGGCCGAGCTGTGGGCGGGCACGGCCCTGGAGGGCTCGCCCCGGGACGCCCCGATGAACACGGCCGAACTGCACGCGATCCGGGCCGAGGTGCTCGCCGTCCGGGGCGCCGCGGAGCCCTGCCGGGAGCTCATGGACCTGGCCGTGCACGAAGCCAGCGGCACCGATTCCCCCGTCTGCCGCGCCACGGTGCTGCTCGGCAACGCCCGCGGCCTCGCCGCCCTGGGCGCCCACCGGGAGAGCGAGGCCGCGGCGCGCGGCGCGATGGCCGAGTTCGCGGCCAAGGGGCACCTGGTCGGCAGGGGATGGGCACTGGCGCTGGCGGGCCGGCGATGACCGCCCACCCCGAGCTCACCTGGCGGCTCGGCGCCGAGGACGACCTCGCCGACATCACCGTGTCCGCCGCGGGCAACGCGGCCGTCACCCCGGAGTGGGCGTGGCAGGGCGCCACCGGGCGCGGGGTACGGGTCTGCGTGGTGGACAGCGGGGTCGACCGCGACCACCCGCTGCTCGCCCCGGTGCAGGCGACCCACGCCGTGGTGACGGGCCCGGGCGGTAAGGCCGTCGTGCGGGAGAGCGACGCCGCCGACACCTGCGGGCACGGAACGGCGTGCGCCGGGATCATCCGCTCGATCGCGCCCGAGTGCGAGCTGCACAGCGTCCAGGTGCTGGGAGCAGGCTTCTCGGGAACCGGTGACGCCTTCGTCACCGGGCTCCGCTGGGCCATCGAGCAGGGCTTCGACGTGGTGAGCCTGAGCCTGTCGACCAACAGGAGGCACCTGGCCGAACCGCTGCGCGAGCTCGGTGACCTCGCCTACTTCCGCCGTACGGTGCTCGTGGCGTCCGCGCACAACCTGCCGGTGGAGAGCTTCCCCTGGCGGTTCTCCTCGGTGATCTCCGTGGGAAGCCACGCCGGGGCCGATCCCGGGCTGATCCTGTACAACCCTCGCCCGCCCGTGGAGTTCTTCGCCCACGGATCCGACGTGGAGGTGGCCTGGCCCGGCGGCGGGCGCACCCGGTGCACCGGGAACAGCTTCGCGACCCCTCATGTCGCGGCCCACTGCGCGCTGATCCTGAGCAAGCACCCCGGGCTGACGCCCTTCCAGGTGAAGACCGTCCTGTACCTGACCGCGCAGAATGTGAGGAAGCTCGATGATGGTGAACGGTGAGATGATCGCGGCCGTCTCGGCGGCGGTCGCCGGCTCGGAGGCGGAACACCGCCTCCTGCTCCAGTCGATCGTCGACACCGCACGCGTGATCTTCGGGGCCAAGGCGAGCTCGATCTTCCTGGTGAACGAGGAGCATGGGGACCTCGTCTTCGAGGCGGTCTCCGGCGAGGGCGAGAAGGTGCTCGTCGGACGGCGCTTTCCCGCCACGCGGGGTATCGCGGGGTGGGTGCTGAGCGCCGGGGACGCGCTGATCGTCGACGACCTGTCGACGAGCACGGTGTTCGCCCGCGACATCGCCGAGTCGACCGCGTACGTGCCGGGTGGGCTCATGGCGGTGCCGCTCGTCTACGACGACGAGGCGCTGGGCGTGCTGGAGGTGCTCGACCCTCACCCGCAGGCGCGGGCGGCCATCGACGAGCTGGCCCTGCTGACGCTCTTCGCCGCGCAGGCGTCGGCGGCGCTGCGGATCGTGCAGCGCAACCGCCACGCCCTTCGGGTGCTGGAAGGCACCGGGTCGGAGTTCGGCGACCTGGTGTCCATCGTCTCCGCGCTCGCGGGCGGGACCGAGGAAAGACGGCGGGCCGGGCTGCGGCTGCTCGGTTCACTTCACGAGCTCCTGGTTGACAAGCAGAGCTGACTACTTCAGGCAGAAATCACCGGTTTACTAATAGATAAGCGCATATATCATGACAATTCTGTGAGCCCGCCTCCGCATAACCCGGTCAGATTTCCGTAGCCGCCTGGACAGCCAATGGAGAATCCCCCGTGGGTGCAACCGTAGTGCGCGAGAAGGCGGAGGCGGGAGAGACCACCTTCGCCGTGCTCGGCCCTCTTGAGGCCCGCCGCGACGGCAGCCTGGTCCCGCTCGGGCCCTTCAAGCAGCGCGTGCTCCTGTCCCTGCTGCTCTGCCACGCCAACAGGATCGTCCCGGTGGACCAGCTCAGCACCGCGGCGTGGAGCGAGGAGCCCCCCAGGACCGCGCTGAAGAACGTCCAGGTCTACGTGTCCGCGCTGCGCAAGAACGTGCTCGGGGAGGCCGACCGCGACCGGCTGGCCTATCGTCCTCCCGGCTACCAGCTACGGCTCGGTCCCCAGCAGCTCGACATCCTGGTCTACGAGACCCTGGCCCGCAGGGGCCGCCAGCACCTGCGCGACCGCGAGATCACCAAGGCGGTGGGACCGCTCCACGAGGCTCTGCGACTCTGGCGGGGCGACCCCCTGCCCGACATGGCGCACGTGCCGCTGATCAGCGACGAGCTCTCCCGGCTGCGCAGCGAGCGCATGTCGGTCTACGAGGACTGGGCCGAGGCGGAGCTCAGCCTCGGGCACCACACCCACATCATCGGCTCCCTGGAGGAGAACGTCCGGCGCCACCCGCTCAGGGAGCGGCTGCGCAGCACGCAGATGATCGCGCTGTTCCGCTGCGGGCGGCAGTCGGAGGCCCTGGCGCAGTACGAGGACATGCGCCAGACGCTGGCCCGGGAACTCGGCCTCCAGCCCAGCCCGGTCCTCGAACGGCTCTACCGGGCGATCCTCGCGGGGGACCCGTCCCTGGACGGCCCGTCGGCCGGGGGCCCGCCACACCTCGGCGGCGCGACCGTGATCAGGCCGCACCCCACCGCGGGCCACGGCCAGGAGGTGATCGCCCACCTCAGCCAGCTCCCCCGCGACCTGGCCGACTTCACCGGCCGCCGCGAGAGTGTCCAGGACATCCTCGACGTCTTCCGCACCCGCCGGCACAGCCCGCCGGTGGTGATCTCCGGCCCGGCGGGAGCGGGCAAGACCGCGCTGGCCGTGCACTCCGCCCACCTGCTGCGCGAGCGCTTCCGTGACGGGCAGCTCTTCGTACGGCTGCGCACGGCGGGCGGCCGGGAGCGCTCGGTTCCCGACGTGCTGGCCGAGATCCTGCGTACCTGCGGCTTCGAGGGCGACCCTCCGCGCCGGGCCGGTGAGCGGGTCGCCGCCTGCCGGGCCTGGCTGGCCGAGCGCAGCATCCTGCTGATCTTCGACGAGGCGTCCACCGCGGCGCAGATACGGCCCCTGCTCCCCGGTACCGGGGACAACGGAGTGCTGATCACGAGCAGGAGGCGGCTGAGCGCCCTGGAGTCGGCGCACCACGTGGCGCTGGAGACCTTCACCCCCGCAGAAGGCGTCGAGTTGCTACGGCGGACCGCCGGTGCCGAGCGCGTCGACGCCGACCCCGCGGCCGCCCTGCGGGTGGTCGGCACCTGCGCCAACCTTCCGCTCGCCGTCCGCATCGCCGGGGCGCGGCTGGCCGCCCACCGGCACGTCAGGCTCTCCCTGTTCGCCGACCGCCTCGCCGACGAGCACTCGCTGCTGGACGAACTGTCGGTGGACGACCTGTCACTGCGCACCTGCGCGGCCACCTACGAGCGCGACCTCGGCCCCGAACTGTGGACCTCGCTGCGGCGCCTGGGCGCGCTGCCGAGCGGCGAGTTCACCGCCGACGATCTGGCCGCACTGCTCGACTCGGACGTGCGGCTGGCCGCCGACGTCGCCGACAGACTCGCCGAGGCCCACGTGGTCACCGCGGAGCCCAGACCCTCCCCGGTCTATCTGATCGCCGACTGGCTGCGCCTGTACGCGCGGGAGCGGCTGCAGCGGGAGGAGTCGGCACCCCAGCGCACCGCGGCCGGGGAGCGGCTACGCCGGGCCCGCGCCCGCGCGTAGCCTGGCACGGCGCCCGCCCCGCCAAGCGCGTCATACGATGAATGGGCGGATAAAAGGACTTCCCCTATTTTGCCTAACGGACCACCGGCGAACTCCCCGGCCTGAGAAAGGGAATTCATCCGGCGGCCAAAAACCCCGTCCGCTCCCTCCCGAATTCCGCTTTTCCGGCTAACCCGATATCACCCGGCGGCCCCGGTACGGCCACGCATAACCGGCCGATTTACAGATCCACAAAAACCTGCCGACGAGGGCGGGGGCCCAGTGGCACCCGGCCCTCGTCATCCGCGGCGGCTCACCAGCACTGGTGGACCTCCAAGGAGCGCCGGATCCAGAAGACCACCACCGGCACCGTCTCGCGGCGGTTCACCAGCGCTGGTGGACCTGGGGGCGGATCAGCTCGTCATAGATCTCCCGCACACCCTGGAGAGTGGCCTCGGGCAGCGCGTCCAACGCGGCGGCGGCCGCGTTGGCACCGGCCTGGGCGGGGTTGCGCGCACCGGGGATGACCACGGAGACACCGGGCTGGTCGATGATCCAGCGCAGCGCGAACTGCGCCATGGTGGTCCGGGGCGGCACCAGCGGGGCCAGGCGGCGCACCGCCTCCAGGCCGGTGGCGTAGTCGACCCCGGAGAAGGTCTCGCCGACGTCGAAGGACTCGCCGTGCCGGTTGAAGGTGCGGTGGTCGTCGGCGGCGAAGACCGTGGACTCGTCGTACCTGCCGGACAGCAGGCCGCTGGCCAGCGGAACGCGGGCGATGATGCCGACCCCGGCCGCGGCCGCCGCCGGGAGCACCTTCTCCAGCGGCTTGAGCCGGAAGGCGTTGAGGATGATCTGAACGGTGGCCACGTTCGGCCGGGCGATCGCGGTCAGCGCCTCCTCGCAGGTCTCCACGCTCACCCCGTAGGCGGCCACGCGGCCCTCGGCCACGATGGTGTCGAGGGCGTCGAAGACCTCGTCCGAGGAGTAGACCGGGGTGGGCGGGCAGTGCAACTGCACCAGGTCGAGGGTGTCGACGCCGAGATTGGCCCGGGAGCGGTCGGTCCAGGCCCGGAAGTTGTCCAGGGTGTAGGCGGACGGCTCCTGGACGACACGGCGGCCCATCTTGGTGGCCACGGTCAGCCCGGGCCTGTCCTTGATCAACTGCGAGACGATCTGCTCGCTCCGTCCGTCGCCGTACACGTCGGCGGTGTCGACGAAGGTGACCCCGGCGTCCACCGCCGCGTTGAGGGTGGCCAGCGCCTCGTCCTCGCCGACCTCACCCCAGTCGGCCCCCAACTGCCACGCGCCGAGTCCTACGACGCCGATCCGCCTGCCGGTTCTACCCAATTCACGCTGCTGCACATCAGCGATCGTAGTCCGCGCGACGCGATGGGAGCGCCGGTGTCCGGGGCGGAGCGGCCCCGGCCGCCCCGCCATGGGCAATCCTCACCGAACGGGCTTGAGACGCCGCCTACTCCGGCGTCTTCGACACCACATGGGCGTCAGGCCCAGGAAAGACGAGGCTCTCGTGCTGGTCGTCCTCCCAGCGGACCAGGTAGGGCGGGCTTCCGTCCTGGTGATGGAGTTCGACGATGAACCCGACCTTGCGGGGGTCGCCGCTGTGGGTTCCCTCCACGATCAGCTTGTCACCTATGGTTGCCTTCACTGTGGCCTCCTGGATCACAGGTGCCGGTTCTCCGGGCATCCCTCTCCTCCCATGGCATCATCCCGTGGCGCATACGTCCAGGTGGGAGGCATATCGAGGCGGCCGAACGGTTCGGTCCGCCGCGGAATTCCCCCGTCTGAGCCGACACTGGGATAGTGGGGCCATGCACGCACTCGACGTTCTCGGTGACCCCGTCCGGCGCCGGATCCTGGAGTTGCTCGCCGACGGCGAGCGGGCGGCCGGCGAGATCGGCGCCGTGGTGCAGGAGGAGTTCGGGATCTCCCAGCCCGGCGTCTCGCAGCACCTGCGCGTGCTGCGGGACAACGGGTTCGCGACCGTGCGCGCCCAGGGAACGCGGCGCCTGTACGCCGTCGACCCCACCCCGCTGCGGGAGGTGGACATGTGGCTCGACCGCTACCGGCACTTCTGGACCCAGCGCCTCGACGCGCTGGGCACCGAGATCACCCGGGGAAAGCGGGAGCGCCGCACCGGAGAGGCCCGCTGAGGCCGTCCCCGCCCGGAGGGCCGCAGAGATACACAGGCGTAACGGAGGGCGAGATGACATCTCTATTGACGGAACCTTTGGGACCGGTCTAGCGTGGCGGAAGAACCACCAGCCGCAGGAGAGAACCATGACCCAGGTAGCCGTGCCAGGCTTCGGGTCCAGCCTGCCCTGCCCCAGGGATCCGATGCGGATCCGCCCGCCGCGCAAGGGCCTGCGCCCAGGTACCGCCGCCGGGGATCCGCAGACCCCCTTCTGACCCTGGCGTCGCGGCGGGCTCCGCCGCACGACCGGTTCGTGCGGCCTCTCCCGTCGCGTTCCCGCCCGGATCACGTGTACCGCCCCGGCGAGCACTTTCTGAGACGACCCCGAGCACTCGGAGCGCATCATGACCACAGACCTTTCCTCATCCCCCATCACCGGCCCCTCCGCCTGGCGCGGCGACGAACTGGCCGGATCGACCGAGTGGATCTACCTCCTCAGCGACGCCGAGCGCGAGGAGCTGGAGACCCTGGGCCGCCGGTTCGTCGAGGACGACCCCGACCTGCGCAAGGTGACCGCGGAGAGCTACCCGCTCGTCGCCGCGCGCGACATGATCGAGGAGTGCGCGCGGCAGATGGACGCCGGACGCGGCTTCATCCTGGTCCGCGGCCTGCGCACCGAAGAGTACGGCGACACGCTGTCCGGCGCGATCTTCTTCCTGATGGGCCTGCACCTCGGCACGCCGATGGAGCAGAACCAGCTCGGCAATGTGCTCGACCACGTCATCGCGACCTCCAACAAGACGCTCGACGACCCCGGAGCGCTGCCGTCGCGGGTGCGCGACCGGCTGCCCTTCCACTCCGACAGCTCCGACGTGGTGGCGCTGATGTGCCTGCGCGCGTCCAAGGAGGGCGGCTCCAGCAGCCTGGTGAGCGGCACGACGATCTACAACGAGATCCTGCGCCGCCGCCCCGACCTCGCTCCCCTGCTGTTCGAGCCCTGGCACTGGGACTGGCGGGGCCAGGACCCCGACGCCCTCTCGAACACCTACGTCTCCCCGATCTGCAGCTACGTCGACGGGATCTTCAGCACCTACGCGGGCAGCACGATGATCTTCTCCGCCCAGAAGTACCCCGGCGTGCCGAAGCTCACCGACGCGCAGATCGAGCTGCTGCACCTCTACGACGAGATCAGCCAGGAGCAGGGGCTCCCGATCGACATGGACTTCCAGCCCGGCGACGTCCAGTGGCTGCTGAACTACGCCGCCCTGCACTCGCGGACCAGCTACGTCGACTGGCCCGAGCCGGAGCGCCGCCGGCACCTGCTGCGCCTGTGGCTCAAGCGCGACGTGGGCCGTCCACTCGTGGAGGGGTTCGGCAAGAACGTCGTGAAGGCGAGGGGCGAGGAGGACAAGAAGCCGCTGCCGGGCGGCAGCTTCCGCATCGCCGAGGCGGTCGTGCCCAACCAGGACTGGGGCAACTGACCCGCGCCACACAGAAGAGACGGGGGGGGGGGGTGTGTGCGCCCGCCCGCGCGCGGGTGGGGGGTGGGGCGCGGGGCCCGCAAGCCCCCCAGCGGGGGGGTGGGCGCGGGGGGGGGGCGCCCACGCCCCC
>NZ_JBFAOJ010000102.1:0-31465 GCF_040675205.1 Streptosporangium sp. NPDC049644
CCGCGCGCGGTGCGCCACACCGGCGACCGACCCGCTCACGTCTGCCGTACCGCTGTCAGCCGGCTCTGGTCGGCGGCGCTGCGCTCGACCGCGGCCAGCACGCGCTGGACCCGCAACCCGTCGTCGAACGACGGGGACGGCGCGGCGCCGGAGGCGATCGCCTGTACGAAGTCCTTCACCTCGTGGGTGAAGGTGTGCTCGTAGCCGAGGCCGTGACCCGGTGGCCACCACGCCCCCGCGTACGGGTGCCCCGGCTCGGTGACCAGCACCCGGCGGAACCCCGCCTCCTCGGCGGGCAGGGCGTGGTCGTGAAACCAGAGCTCGTTCATGGCCTCGAAGTCGAACGCCACGCTGGCGGCCGAGCCGTTGATCTCGATGCGCAGCGCGTTCTTACGCCCGGTGGCGAACCGGGTGGCCTCGAACGAGGCCAGCGCGCCACCGCTGAACCTGCCGATGAACAGCGCCGCGTCATCGACGTCCACCTCCCCCGTCTCGGCACCGCCGACGCCGGCCGACAGCCCGGCGGAGGTCTCGGCCAGCGGGCGCCGGGTGATGAAGGTCTCGGTCAGCGCCGAGACCTGCGTCAGGTGCTGACCGGTGATGAACTGCGCGGTGTCGATGATGTGCGCGCCGATGTCGCCCAGCGCCCCGGACCCGGCGAGTTCCCTTCGCAGCCGCCACACCAGCGGGAAGTCCGGATCGACGATCCAGTCCTGCAGGTACTGCGCCCGCACGTGCCGGATCTCGCCCAGCCTCCCCTCTGCCACCCAGCGGGCGGCGAGCGCGATCGCGGGCACCCGCCGGTAGTTGAACGCCACCATCGCGTGGACCCCGCGGGCCGCGGCCGCCCGTGCCGCGTCCGCCATGGCCTCGGCCTCGGCGACCGTGTTGGCCAGCGGTTTCTCGCACAGCACGTGCTTGCCGGCCTCCAGCGCGGCGATCGCGATCCGCGCGTGCGAATCACCGGGGGTGCAGATGTCGACCACGTCGACGTCCTCACGGGCGATCAGCTCGCGCCAGTCGGTCTCGACCGCCGCCCAGCCCATCTGCTCGGCCGCCCGCGCCGTGCCCTCGGCCGAGCGGCCGCACAGCGCCGCCATCACCGGCCGGACCGGCAGATCGAAGAACGCCGGCGCGCTGCGCCAGGCCTGGGAGTGCACCCGGCCCATGAACGCGTAGCCGACCATGCCGATGCCCAGCCTCGGGCGTTCCCCTCCTGCCGTTCCCGACGCCGGCCCCGGTGTCGGCGTCGATCCGGGCGTGGCCTCGTCCGTCTGAGCCATCAGGACTCGAATCCCAGCGGCAGGTAGGCGTCCACGTTCTCCTTGGTGATCGTCTCCGAGGCCAGGGTGATCGACTGGGGTACCTGGTTCTCCACCAGATCGCTCATCCCCTTGCCCTGGGCGATCAGGCGGGCCAGCTTGATCGCCGAGGAGGCCATCGTGGGACTGTAGGTCACCGTCGCCTCCAGCACCCCCGTACCCGCCTTGATGTCGCGCATCGCGTTGGCCGACCCGGCGCCACCGACCATGAAGAACTCGCTGCGCCCGGCCTCCTTGATCGCGGCCAGCACGCCGATGCCCTGGTCGTCGTCGTGGTTCCAGATCGCGTCGATCTTCTTGTGCGCCTGCATCAGGTTCGCCGCGACCTTGGTCCCCGACTCCACGGTGAACTGCGCGTCCTGCTTGGCCGTCACCGCGAACCCGTACGTCTTCAGCGCGTCCTCGAACCCCTTGCTGCGGTCCTGGGTCAGCGGCAGCGTCGCGATGCCCTGGATCTCCAGGATCACCGGGTTGGCCACCCCCTTGTCCTTGAGCTTCTTGCCGATGTAGTGGCCGGCCGCGACGCCCATGCCGTAGTTGTCGCCGCCGATCCAGGTGCGGTACGACAGCTTGTCGGGGAAGACCCGGTCCAGGTTGATCACCGGGATGCCCGCGTCCGAGGCCTGGCGGGCGATCTGGTTGAGCTGCTGGCCGTCGTTCGGCAGGATCACCAGGGCGGCGACCTTCGCCGCGATCAGCGACTCCACCGCGGAGATCTGCGCGTTGATGTCATTGGTCGGCTCGACCGGCTTGAACTCGATGTCGGCGTACTGCTTGGCCGTGGCCTCGGCGTTCTTGGCGATCGCGGCGATCCAGCCGTGATCGGCCGCGGGCGCCGAGAAGCCGATGACCACCTTGTCGCCGGGCGCGTCGTTACCGCCGGTGGCGGCCGCCGGCGCCGGCGCCGAGCTCGCCGCGCCGGCCGGTGCGGCCACCTCGTTGCCGGTGCACGCGGTCACCAGCGCACCCGCGCCGATGACCGCACCGCCGAGCAGGAAACCCCTGCGAGCGACCTTCTCTGTCATGATCCTGCTCCTTCTTGGGGGGGGAACTGGGAGGTGGAGGCGTGGCGCGCCCCGCGGACCCCTGACCGGTCCGCGGGACGCGGGTCCAGGCTCTGTCCGGCGGATCCTGCCGCGGCGAGGGCCGGCCGGGCCGGTCTCTCCCGAGGCTGCGGAAACGTGGTGAGATGCCTCCTGACCTCGGGATACGGAAGATCCGCCGGACCGGCATCAGGTTCGTGAGGTGAGGGCGCGCCGCTGGAGCAGCACCGCCACCACGATGATCAGGCCCTTGGCCACCAGCTGGTCGCTGGTGTTGAGCCCGTTGAGAATGAACAGGTTCGTGATCACAGTGAAGATCAGCAGACCCAGGATCGATCCGATGATCGACCCGCGCCCCCCGGTCAGCAGCGTGCCGCCGATGATGACCGCCGCGATCGCGTCCAGCTCGTACAGATCTCCGTGCGTGGAGGAACCCGTCGTGGTCCTGGCCATGATCAGAACCGCCGCGATCCCGCAGCACAGCCCCGACAGCGCGTACAGCAACACCGTGTGGCGGCGCACGTCGATGCCCGCCAGCCGGGCCGCCTCGGGGTTGCCGCCCACCGCGTAGGTGCGCCGGCCGAACGTGGTGCGGTTCAGCACCACCCATCCGGCCAGTACCACCAGCGCGAAGATGTAGACCAGCAGCGGGATGCCCAGCACCCGGGTCGTCGACAGTTCCACGATCATCTCGTTGCCCTGCTGCACCAGCTGGGTGCGCCGGTCGGACATCCGCTGGGCCAGTCCCCTGGCGGCCACCAGCATCGCCAGCGTCGCGATGAAGGGCACCATCCGCCCGTAGGAGATCAGCAGCCCGTTGACCAGGCCCGCCCCGGTACCGACCAGCACCGCGCACACGATCATCACGAGCGGGCCGTAGGACTGGGTGGCCAGCGTGGTCGCCCACACCGACGCCAGCGCCATCACCGCGCCAACCGACAGGTCGATGCCCCCACCGATGATCACGAAGGTCATGCCGACCGTGATCACCCCGATGGTCGCGGCCAGCGACAGGATGCTCACCAGATTGGAGGTGGTCGCGAAGGTGTCGGGCACCGTGACCAGGCCCACCACCGCCAGCAGTACCAGCGCGACCACCAGCCCGAGGTGGCGCATCTCCCCGAGACGGGTCAGTGGGCTCACCACGGCGGGTTCACGGGCCGGCGTCTCGACGCGCTCGTCCGCGGGCGACTTCACCGGAGCCCCGCCGGGGTGTTCTCGAAGCGACGAGAGATGACGTTCATGAGGACCTGCCGGTTCCTTTCACCAGTCCCGGTGCTCCCGGTCGACAGGGATGTCACAGGGCACTTCCTTCCATGATCATGTCGAGGACGGCGTGTTCGTCCAGCTCACCGGCCCCGGCCTCGCGGATGACCCGGCCCTCCCGCAGGACCAGCACCCGATCGGCCAGCCCCAGCACCTCGGGCACCTCGCTGGAGACCAGCAACACCCCGATCCCCTCATCGGCCAGCCGCCGCACCAGCGCGTACAGCTCCGCCCGAGCCCCCACGTCCACCCCCCGGGTGGGCTCGTCCAGCAGCAGCAGCTTGCGGTCGTTGAGCAGCCACCGCGCCAGCACCGCCTTCTGCTGGTTGCCACCGGAAAGCGTCTTGACCGGCCGCTCGGGATCGGCCGGCCGGATGTCCAGGGCCCGCACCATCTCCCGCGCGTCCGCGGCCTCGCGGCGGCGGTCCATCCATCCCAGCCGCGAGTAGCGGCCCAGGCTGGCCAGGCTGATGTTGCGCGACACGCTCTGGTCCAGCAGCAGGGCCTGCGCCTTGCGCTCCTCCGGGGCCAGCCCCATCCCCAGCCGGACCGTGCCCGTCGTACCGCCCCCGCGCACCGGCCGCCCCTCCAGGAGCACCTGCCCCGAGAACCTCCGCGCCCCGTACACCGCCTCGATGATCTCCGAGCGGCCCGAGCCGACCAGTCCGGCCAGCCCCACGATCTCCCCCGCCCGCACCGAGAACGACACGTCGGCGAAGACGCCGGGCACGGTGAGCCCCTCGACCCGCAGCACCTCGGCCCCCGCGACGCGTTCCGCGCGGCGCGGCGGGAAGACGTACTCGACCTCGCGGCCGGTCATCAACGCCACCACCCGCGAGGTCGGAGTCTGCTTGGCCGGCAATCCCACCGCGACCGTGCGACCGTCCTTGAGCACCGTCACCCGATCCCCGATCTCGCGGATCTCCTCCAGCCGGTGCGAGATGTAGACCACCGCGACCCCCTGGGCGGTCAGCTCCCGGATGATCCGGAACAGGTTGCCCACCTCGTCATGGGCCAGCGCCGCCGACGGCTCGTCCATGATGATCAACCGGGTGTCGTGTGACAGCGCCCGCGCCATGCTCACCACCTGCTTGGCCGCCGGCGACAGCCGTCCCACCTCTGTCGACGGGTGGATCTCACCGTGCCCCAGCCGGGCCAGCAGCTCCCGCGTCGCCCGCGCCGCCCTCCCCCGTCCGACGAACCCCAGCCGGGCCGGCTCGTGTCCGAGGAAGACGTTCTCCGCCACACTCAGCCCGTCCACCAGGTCGAGCTCCTGGTAGATCGTGGAGATGCCGAGCCTGATCGCGGCGATCGGGCTCGACAGCCGCACGTCCGCGCCGTTCAACGTGATGGTGCCCTCGTCGGGCTGGTGAGCGCCCGCCAGGGTCTTGATCAGAGTGGACTTCCCGGCGCCGTTCTGGCCGAGCAGGCAGTGCACCTCACCGGGCAGCACTTCCAGGTCGACGCCGTCCAGGGCACGCACACCGGGGAACTGCTTGACGATCCCCCGCATGCGCAGCAGGGGGGTGGCTTCGGACATGGGGCCTCACTGGTTCGTCGTCGGGCCGAGAGGACGTGATCGCCGCAGGCCCCACCCGCCCAGGTGCGGCTCGACGAGCCGGTCGGGTTCCGCACGCGGCGACCGTGGTGACCCGACTCACAGCACCTCCTCGCCCGGAGTGGGATGTGCAGAAGCTAACCCCCTTCGGCTGGATTTGTGAAGAGCTTTTAACTAACAGTCCGTCGACTTTTGCAGAAATCAGCAAAAGTCCCGGCCCCGTCCCCGGCGCGGACAGCAGAAGGGGCGCCCCCGGCGTGGGGGCGCCCCTTGAGCCTCAGGACCGCCGGAACGCGGCCCGCGGCGTCAGAGCATGGCCTTCATGGAGGCGCTCGCCTGCTGGCCGAGAGTGGTCGGGGTCAGGTACGGCTGCTCGGCGAGGATCGCCTGCCAGTTGTCGCGGATGTCCTCCACCGTGTGGTCGTCCTGCCGCCAGCCGGGCCCCTCGGCCACGAACACCCGGGCGATCCGGCCGCCGCCGACGCTGAAGACCTCGCCGCTGGTCTCACAGGCCTCGTGCGCCAGGAAGGTCACCAGGGCGCTGACCCGCTCCGCGGTGAACTTGGCCTCGAACTCGGCGGGGAGGAGTTCCTCGGTCATCCGGGTCCAGGCGACCGGCGCGATCGCGTTGGCCTTGATCCCGGCCCTGGCCCCCTCGATACCGAGCGTCTTGGTGAGGCCGACCAGGCCCATCTTGGCCGTGGAGTAGTTGGCCTGGCCGAAGTTGCCGAACAGCCCGGCGGGCGAGGAGGTGTTGACGATCCGGCCGTACCCCTGCTCCTTGAGGTACGGGAACGCCTCCCGGCTGACCAGGAACGAACCGCGGACGTGGACGGCGAGAACCTGGTCGAACGCCTCGACGCTCATCTTGCCGAAGGACTTGTCCCGCAGGATGCCGGCGTTGTTGACGACGATGTCCAGCCGCCCGAAGGCGTCGATCGCGGTCTGGACGATCGCCTTGGCCCCCTCGGGGGTCGCGACGTTGTCGGTGCTGGCGGCCGCCTCGCCACCGTTCTTCCTGATCAGCTCGACCACCTCGGCGGCGGGTCCGGTGGAGGCCCCGGTGCCGTCCAGCGCCCCGCCCAGGTCATTGACGACCACCTTGGCACCGCGCTCGGCGAGCGACAGCGCGTGCGAACGGCCGAGACCGTGTCCGGCGCCGGTGATGACCGCGACCCTGCCGTCAAACCGCAGCTCTGACATCCGCAACCCTCCTACGAGAACATAATTCTAGTCCTCTGAACAATAGCTTGCTTGCCCCCGGCGATGCCATCACGGGCGCCCCGGACCTCCGGCGACGCCCCCGGAAGCGGCCGACCACCTTTCGGATAAAGGCCCCAAAATCCCCAGGGCGGTAACCAAAAAATAGGAGATCATTGCGCATAGTAAGCGAGCGTGTTAATTTCTGCTAAAGTTTCTGCCCCATACGGGCGAGGGTCAATGATGACACCCCTCATTTCCCAACAGGGCCCCGCCCAACAATTCGGGCTGGAGGCCCCATATGTCCTTATCGCCGCCCCTGCGCGTGATCCAATGGGCCACCGGCGCAGTCGGCAGGTACTCCCTGCGCAGCCTCATCACCCGGCCGGAGTTCGAACTGGTCGGGGTGCTGGTCTACGACCCGGACAAGGTGGGACGGGACGCGGGGCTCCTCGTGGGACTTCCCGAGGCCGGTGTCCTCTGCACCGACGACGTCGAGGAGATCCTCGCCCTGGAGGCCGACTGCGTGCTGCACATGCCGCTGCCGACCTTCTACTTCGGCGGGGGCCATCCGAACGACGTGGAGACCATCTGCGCGCTGCTCGCCAGCGGCAAGAACGTCGTCACCACCACCGGGTTCGTCTACCCCAAGTGCTATGGCCCGACGGTGGTGACCCGCCTGGAGGCCGCCTGCCGGGCGGGAGGGACGTCCCTGCACGGCACGGGCGTCAACCCCGGTTTCATGAGCGACATGCTGCCGCTCACGCTGACCGGCCTGTCCAGCAGGGTCGACCACATCTACGTCCGGGAGTCGTCCGACTTCCGGGGCCACCCCTCCCGGCAGATCGTGGTGGACCTGTTCGGCTTCACCCGCTCGGCCAAGGACTACACCACCGGAGTGCGCCCCTTCCGCGCCTTCCAGCGCTCGCTGTTCGCCGAGAGCGTCCAGTTCGTCGCCGACAACCTCGGCGTGACCCTCGACGAGGTCGAGGAGAGCGACGAGTTCGAACTCGCCTCAGAGGAGTTCGAGATCGCCGCGGGACTGGTCAGGGCGGGCACCGTGTGCGCCTCCCGTTGGATGTTCAGCGGGCTGGTCCGCGGCCGCCCCCTGATGACCGTGGAATGCGTCTACAAGGCCGACGCCACCCGGGTGGCACGCTGGGCCGACCCAGGCTTCAGCGTCCACATCGAGGGCATGCCCCAGCTGATGCTCACCGTCAGCGAGATCTCCCACGGGCTGGCCGGCGCGGCCGCCCATGCCGTGAACTCCGTGGCCGCCCTCTGCGCCGCCCCACCGGGCATCCGTACCGCCCTGGACCTCCCCCTGACGACCGGCCGGGGCACCGTCCGCCTCGCCTGAGGAAGCACCGCCGGGCATCGCGCGGGCGAGCCGTACCGTGACCGGGAAACCCGCCGCCGCCGATTAGAGCTATCCGGTATTTAACACTTTTGCCGAAATAAGCGGATTCTCCGCCCAGCCGACGCGTCGATCACCCGCGCCGTGTTCACCCATCCGGAGATCGGCCATCGAATTCACCGGGACACCGAAGGTCAGAGCTCATGGAACATCCTCTTACCCGACCAAACGGAAATTCCCCTCAAAAATCAGGAGTGCGGGGTGAAACGCCCGAAACGACCCTGGTGGTACAGGAGCGGGCGACCGCCGGGTTCGAGGCTCGTCTCGGTGACGAGTCCGACGACCAGGATGTGATCACCGATGTCGACGGTGGAGTGGGTGGCACAGACCAGGTGGGCCGAGACACCGTCCAGCAGCGGGACGCCCAGGTGCCCCGGCACCCAGGAGGTGGGTGCGGCGAAGCGGTCGACGCCCTTCCTCGCGAAGCGCGCGGCCAGCTCGGCCTGATCGCTGGCCAGCACGTTCACCGCGAAGTGATCGGCCTGCCGGAGCCAGGGCCAGGTGCTCGACGACTGGTCCACGTAGAAGGAGACCAGCGGGGGCGTAAGACTGACGGATGAGAACGAGGTGGCCGTGAGACCGACCGGTACGCCCTCGAACTGCGCCGTGACGACGACGACCCCGGCCGCGTGAACGGCCAGCGCCTGCCGGAACCGCTCCGCGTCGACCGCTCGGCCGGACAGGGTCTCGGTCATGACACCTCTCCCAGGGACGGGTGGGGTACCGCCAAGATGCTCCACTTGGTCACTTTTCCCCCTCCGAGGAATAAAAGACACTTCTCAGAACCCATTAATGCCGCCATCTCTTCCCGGCGTCACGCGGGAGCCCGCTGCCCGAGTGCCGCCGCCACCTGCGGGGCGACCCGTTCGACCCAGGGGCCGAGGACCGCGTCGAAGTCGGCGAGCTGCGTTTCCAGCAGCGCGAGGCCCGGCGTGGGAACGACGGCGCCCAGCTCCACCAGCAACGGCCGGAGGTGCACCTCCACCGCCAGAGAGTGCTTGGCGTCCCCCATCACCAGCAGCGGAAGCGCGACGGCCGAGGCCAGGGCGCCACCCGGCAGCCGGTCGAGGAACGTCTTGAGCAGGCCGGTGTAGGTGGCCTTGTAGGTCGGGCTGGCCACCACCAGCACATCGGCACCCGCGACCAGCTCCAACGCGGCCCTCACCTCCGGCGCCGTCTCCGGGGCGAACAGCAGCGGAGCCAGGACCGCCAGATCGACGACCTCGGGAGCCTCCCGAACCCCGATCCGCCGGGCCACGGCCTCCGCCGCCGAGTTGGCCGCTCCGTGAGTACGCGACCCGGGTCGCGGGTTTCCCACCACGGTCACGATGCTCATGAGGCCACCGATGCTTTCTGGTCGAAACAGGTCAGATAGCAGCTCATACCGGACAAGTTACGCACTCCTCCAGACTAAGTCAATATTTCCTACTTGTTTTGCATGAAATCTCTGGAGGGCCCGGCTCCGGCGACCCCCTTCAACCGAACCATGTTCTATTCGAGATCCCGTACCGTCATACCATGAAGCTGGAAAAGGAGATCTCCGGCGACGGTCGCTTCGTCAGGCAGCAGAACCGGTTCACGACGCGGATCGAGGCGGGCGGCGAGCATCCGCCGGAGCCCGGCCGCTACCAGATCTACGCCTCCTACGCCTGCCCGTGGGCGCACCGCTCGCTCATCGTCCGCGAGTTGCTGGGCCTGCGGGAGGTGGTCGGGGTGACGATCGTCGATCCGATCAGGGACGAGAAGGGCTGGCGGATGCCCGGCGGCGATCCGGTGACGGGGGCGGAGTACCTCTCCGAGCTCTACCTGGCGACCGATCCCGGCTACCAGGGCCGCTACACGGTGCCCTGTGTCTGGGACATCGCCGCCGAGCGCCTGGTCACCAACGACTACCCGCAGATCACCCTCACCCTGGAGACGGCCTTCGCACCGTGGCACGCCGAGGGCGCACCCGACCTCTACCCCGAGGAACTGCGCGAGGAGATCGACGCGCTGAACGAAGTGATCTTCCATGGCCTCAACAACGGTGTCTACCGGGCCGGGTTCGCCCGCTCCCAGGAGGCGTACGACGAGGCGGTCGCCGGCGTGTTCGCCACGCTCGACCTGCTGGAGGAGCGCCTGACCGGCCGGCGCCGCCTGCATGGCGACACGCTCACCGAGAGCGACGTGCGGCTCTACCCCACGCTCGCCAGGTTCGACGCGGTCTACAACTCGCACTTCAAGTGCTCGGTGCGACGGCTCGTCGACTACCCGGCCCTGTGGGCCTACGCCCGCGAGCTGTACGCCCTTCCCGCGTTCCGCGACACGACCGACTTCGACCAGATCAAACGGCACTACTTCGTGACGCAGACGAACGTCAACCCGAGCGGGATCGTGCCCCGGGGGCCGGAGATCGACTGGACCGCTCCCTGACGCGGTCACCCGGAAGCCCTGAAAGTTTCATCGGGCAAATCGGTCATTCACCCGGTCAGCGGGCGGCCCCGGAGGGGGGACGATTGACTGCGGGCGAAACGCGCTGGAAACATCGGCACATCCTCGTGGTGGGAGCGCTCCCACAGGGACGCTCCCACCCGGCGCTCCCACCGCGAGGCGCATCCCCTGCGTAAAGGACCCCCCGTGATCAGACCACCTGCCTGGCTCGCTCTCGCCACGGCCGCCGCCCTGGTGACCCTGACCCCACTGCCCGCCGCCGCGGACGGTCCCGAACAGATCGTCAACGGCACCTTCGACACCGGCACCGCCCCCTGGTGGAGCACCGGCAACACCGCGCTGGAGATCGAGGCCGGACGGCTCTGCGCGGACATCCCCGGTGGCACCGTCAACCCGTGGGACGTCATCGTCGGCCAGAACGACATCCCCCTGGTCAAGGACGAGACGTACGAGTTCTCCTTCTTCGGCGTCGCGACGCCCGGCCGCGTCGCCAGGGCCCTCGTCCAGCTCCCGGTCGACCCCTACACCCAGTACCTGTCGGCCAACCCCGAGCTGAGCGTGTCGGGCAACGACTACCGCTACACCTTCACCTCACCGGTGGACCTGCCAGGCGCACAGGTGGCGTTCCAACTCGGGGGCAGCGCCACCCCGTGGAGGTTCTGCGTGGACGACGTCTCCCTGAAAGGCGGAGCCGAACCCGACGTCTACCGGCCGGACACCGGGCCCCGGGTCCGGGTGAACATGGTCGGCTACCTGCCCACCGGGCCGAAGAGGGCCACGCTCGTCACCGAGGAGACGGAGCCGGTGGGCTGGAGGCTCCGGCGCGGCGGGCAGCTCGTCGCGCAGGGCGACACCGTCCCGCGCGGCGTCGACGGAAGCTCCGGCCAGAACACGCACTCGATCGACTTCGGCTCGGCCCCCGGCATCGCCCCCGGCACCGGCTACACGCTGGAGGCCGACGGCGAGACCAGCCGCCCGTTCGACATCGGCGCCGGTGTCTACGACGAGCTCAGGAATGACGCGCTGAAGTTCTACTACACCCAGCGCAGCGGCATCCCGATCCTCGACACCCTCCGCCCCGGCTACGGCAGGCCCGCCGGGCACGCGGGCGTGGCCCCCAACCAGGGCGACGTCGAGGTGCCCTGCCAGCCGGGCGTCTGCGACTACACGCTGAACGTCAAGGGTGGCTGGTACGACGCGGGCGACCACGGCAAGTACGTCGTCAACGGCGGCATCTCCGTCCACCAGCTGATGTCCGCCTTCGAGCGCGCCAAGGCCGACGGCGTCCACTCCGACGGCGACCTCGACATCCCCGAGAGCGGGAACGGGGTCCCCGACATCCTCGACGAGGCCCGCTGGGAGCAGGAGTTCCTGCTCAGCATGCAGGTCCCCGACGGGAAGCCGTACGCGGGAATGGCCCACCACAAGATCCACGACGCCGCGTGGACCGGCCTGCCCCTCATGCCCCACCTGGACCCCCAGCGACGCGAGCTGCACCCGGTCTCCACGGCCGCCACCCTCAACCTGGCCGCCACAGCGGCCCAGGCCGCCCGTCTCTTCGCCCCTTACGACGCCGCGTTCGCCGCGCGCAACCTCACCGCGGCGAGGAAGGCGTGGGCGGCGGCGAAGGCGAACCCCACGCGGTACGCGGACCCGGCCGACGGGGTGGGCGGCGGCGCCTACAACGACGACAACGTGACCGACGAGTTCTACTGGGCCGCCGCCGAGCTCTATCTCACCACCGCCGAGAAGGAGTTCAGGGACTACGTGCTCGCCTCACCGCACCACACCGGCGACGTCTGGCGCGACCGGGGCTTCGACTGGGGCAACACCGCCCAGCTCGGCCGCCTGCAGCTGGCGGCCGTGCCCAACGCGCTCACCGACCGGGCGCGGGTGCGCCAGTCGGTCCTGGAAGGCGCGGACAAGTATCTCGCCGTCCAGAAGGCCCACCCGTACGGCGTTCCCTACAACCCGGCGGAGTACGACTGGGGTTCCAGCCACCAGGTGATCAACAACATGATCGTGATGGCCGTCGCCCACGACCTGAGCGGCGAGGCGAAGTACCACGAGGGGGTGCTTGAAGGGCTGGACTACCTCTTCGGGCGCAACGCCCTCAACCAGTCGTACGTGACCGGCTACGGCGAAGTCGCCTCGAAGAACCAGCACAGCCGCTGGTACGCCCGCCAGCTCGACCCGTCCCTGCCCAACCCGCCGCGCGGCACCCTGGCCGGCGGCCCGAACTCCAGCATTCAGGACCCGGTGGCCCAGGCCAAGCTCAGGGGTTGCGCGCCCCAGTTCTGCTACATCGACGACATCGAGTCGTGGTCCACCAACGAGCTGACCATCAACTGGAACTCCCCGCTCGCCTGGATCGCCTCCTACCTGGACACCCCCGCCGCCGCCGGTGAGTGCAAGGTGACCTACACCAACCACGGCCAGTGGCCGGAGGGGTTCAACACCCAGGTCACCGTCACCAACACCGGCAGCAAGGCCATCGACGGCTGGACCCTGAAGTGGTCCTTCCTCGGCGGCCAGACCGTCCGGCGGCACTGGAGCGCCGACATCTCCCAGGACGGCGCGACCGTGACCGCCAGGAACCTCAGCTGGAACAAGACCATCAGCCCCGGTGACTCGGTCACCTTCGGCTTCATCGGCGCCGACGCCCCCGGCCCCAACCCCAAGCCGGAACGCCTCCTCCTCAACGGCACCCTGTGCAGGTGACCGGCAGGGTATGACCTCATATATCCCTAGCTGGGCATCTGCATCGATGCCCAGTGGTTATCAACCTTGACGTATCACGGATTATATAATCGATGACATATAGCCTCACGGGCCGTGAGGCTATATGTCATCGAGATCGAGCCCGAGATCCGGTCTTGGCTTGAGTCACTCTCCGAGCGCGACTATGTCAAGGTCGAGGCCTTGGCCGACCTCCTCTCAGAACAGGCTGAGACGCTGGACGAGCCGTACTCCAAGCACCTTGGCGGCAAAGTGCGTGAGCTACGCCTCTCACTCACGCGCCGGCAGGTCAGGATCACTTACTGGCTCGCTCCGCGACGGCGAATCGTCCTTCTCACCGTCTTCACCAAGACACGCCGCAGGGAGACCGGTCAGGTTGAACGCGCTCGTCGAGCACAGGTCGAATGTGAGAATCTTCATGTGGTCGCTTCAGAGGTCTACGACCGCGTCTGGAAGGACTGAGTGGGGTATGGCTCACAGCACGTGGAAGCGGACCGGCGCCGAGCGCCGTGCCGACGCCTACCAGGAAGCCCGCGAGGCTTTGCTCCTGGGACAACAGGTCTACAACCGCCGAATGGAACTCGGTCTCTCGCAGGCGGAGCTGGCCGAGCGTGCCGGCATGACGCAGCCGCAGGTGTCCCGCCTGGAAACCGGAGGGGTCACCCCCACGTTGACGCTGCTCCGCCGTCTAGCGAAGGCGCTGGACGCCGAATTGAGCGTCACGTTCAGACCTCACGCGGCCGCCTGACGCGGCCACGACGGGTCTGCGGAGCCATCGATTCGAGGTCCAGGCACGCATGGTTTCCGAAATCCCAATAATGGTCTTGCCCCTTCGCGATGAAGGACCGTGAGCGGCCTAAGCTGGGAGCGTGATCGAGGACATCTGGGTGGACCCCGCCGTCAGCGCGCTCAGGCCGGACTTCGCGGTGCTGGTGATAGGGGTGTACGGGCTGCACAACGGGCCGACGGACGACAGGTCGAGGGCCTGGCTGGCGGAGGCCGCCGAGAAGGCGGTGGCGGCCGACGACGCGAGGGTCGAGGCGTGGCGGGAAACGTACCGGGCATTCGGCGCCAAGCCCCAGCGGACCCGGCCCTCGGTGGACGCCCTGGTCAGGCGGATGCCACCGCCGGAGATCAACCGGGTGGTCGACGCCTACAACGCGATCAGCATCAGGTACGGCCTGCCGATCGGCGGAGAGGACCTGACCCGCTACGAGGGGACGGCGAGGCTGGTGCGCGCGGCCGGTGACGAGCCGTTCGAGGTCGTCGAGAGAGGCGAGCCGGCGATCGACCACCCGGAGATCGGCGAGGTCGTCTGGCGGGACGACAGGGGAGTCACCTGCCGCCGGTGGAACTGGCGGCAGTGCGTCCGCACCCGGATCACCGAGGAGACGACGGACGCGCTGTTCCTGCTGGAGCGACTCGCACCCCTGTCCATCGAGGAGTTGCGGACCGCCGGAGACGAACTGGTCGGCCTGCTCGAAGATGTTACCCCGGAGATACAGACAGAATCCCGACTGGTCGGATTTGACTGACAAAGCTCCCCGAATCCAGCTGACCAGCGACTCAGCGGGCGCAACGGCTACCCAGGAGGTGACCGTTTTAAACGGGTCTGAGAGGATCGACAAGGAAGCTGCGGCCAGAGTGGCGCAGGTCCGGGCCGAGGCGAGTAGCCTTGGACAGGTTCTCTATCATCAACGCCGATCTGCGGAAGAGGGCGATTTCCGCCGTGTCGTCTGAGTCGTCGCGGACAAACCCGCTGGCAGCCTTTGGCCAGAACGAGTGGCTGGTCGACGAGCTGTACCAGAAATACCTCCAGGACCCCGAGTCGGTCGACCGGGCCTGGTGGAGCTTCTTTGCCGACTACAGCCCTGATGCAGGGGCCGGCAGAGTCGCTCCCCCGGGTGCGGCGACCGCCGCGTCCACTCCTCCGACACCCACCGCTTCCTCGACCCCGGCCACCCCAGCCCCAGCCCCGGCCAGCGCGGCTCCGGCCGCCGCGGCCCCCGTGACGACGACCCCAGCGCCGGCGGCGGCCAAGGCCGCCCCGGCGGACCGATCCAAGCAGGAGACGCAGTTGCCCGCCGGTGCCGAGGAAGTTCGACTACGCGGCGCGGCCGCGAGGACTGCCGCCAACATGGAGGCCAGCCTTGTGGTTCCGACGGCGACCAGCGTGCGCGCGGTCCCGGCGAAGCTGCTGATCGACAACCGGATCGTGATCAACAACCACCTGTCGCGCGGTCGCGGCGGCAAGGTGTCGTTCACCCATCTCATCGGCTACGCGGTGATCAAGGCCCTCAAGGTCCTGCCGGAGATGAACCACTCCTACGCCGAGGTCGACGGCAAGCCGGCGCTGGTCAAGCCCGAGCACGTCAACCTGGGCCTGGCCATCGACGTCGCCAAGAGCGACGGCACCCGTCAGCTCCTGGTCCCGTCGATCAAGGCGACCGAGCAGATGGACTTCCGCCAGTTCTGGGTCGCCTACGAGGACGTGGTGCGCAAGGCCAGGGCGGGCAAGCTGGGGGTCGACGACTTCGCCGGCACCACGATCTCGCTGACCAACCCGGGCACCATCGGCACCGTGCACTCGGTGCCGCGCCTGATGCCGGGTCAGGGCACGATCATCGGCGTCGGCGCGATGGAGTACCCCGCGGAGTACCAGGGCGCCTCCCCGGACACGCTCTCCCGCCTCGCGGTGAGCAAGGTCATGACGCTCACCAGCACCTACGATCACCGGATCATCCAGGGCGCCCAGTCCGGCGACTTCCTGCGGCAGGTCCACCGGCTGCTGCTGGGCGAGAGCGGCTTCTACGACGAGATCTTCGAGGCCCTCCGGATCCCGTACGAGCCGATCCGCTGGGTCCAGGACATCTCCACCACGCACGACGACGACGTGGCGAAGTCCGCGCGTGTCATAGAGCTGATCCACGCCTTCCGGGTCCGCGGCCACCTGATGGCGGACACCGACCCGCTGGAGTACAAGCAGCGCAAGCACCCCGACCTGGACATCAAGTCGCACGGTCTGACCCTCTGGGACCTGGAGCGCGAGTTCGCCACCGGCGGCTTCGGCGGCCGGCCCCTGATGAAGCTGCGCGACATTCTCGGCGTGCTGCGTGACTCCTACTGCCGAACCATCGGCGTGGAGTACATGCACATGCAGAACCCCGAGGAGCGGGCCTGGATCCAGGCGCGCGTCGAGCGGCCGCACGCCAAGCCCGACCGCACCGAGCAGCTGCGTGTCCTGGAGCGGCTGAACACCGCCGAGGCGTTCGAGACGTTCCTGCAGACGAAGTTCGTGGGGCAGAAGCGCTTCTCGCTGGAGGGCGGCGAGTCGCTGATCCCGCTGCTCGACTCGGTGCTGAGCGCCGCGGCCGAGGAGCGGCTCGACGAGGCCGTGGTCGGCATGGCCCACCGAGGTCGACTCAACGTGCTGGCCAACATCGTCGGCAAGTCGTACGGGCAGATCTTCGGCGAGTTCGAGGGCAACATCGACCCGCGCAGCGCCCACGGCTCCGGTGACGTCAAGTACCACCTGGGTGCCAGCGGCGACTTCGTCTCGCCCGACGGTTCCAAGCTCAGGACCTCGGTCGTGGCCAACCCCTCCCACCTGGAGACGGTCGACCCGGTTCTGGAGGGCGTGGTCCGCGCCAAGCAGGACCTCCTGGAGCGCGGCGAGGAGGGCTTCACGGTCCTGCCCGTGCTCGTCCACGGCGACGCGGCCTTCGCGGGCCAGGGCGTGGTGGCCGAGACCCTCAACCTGTCGCAGCTGCGCGGGTACCGCACCGGCGGCACCGTGCACATCGTGGTCAACAACCAGGTCGGCTTCACCACCAGCCCGGCCAGCTCGCGTTCCAGCGTGTACGCCACCGACGTGGCCCGGATGATCCAGGCCCCGATCTTCCATGTCAACGGCGACGACCCCGAGGCCGTGGTCCGGGTCGGCCGCCTGGCCTTCGAGTACCGCCAGGCGTTCCGCAAGGACGTCGTGATCGACCTGATCTGCTACCGGCGTCGCGGCCACAACGAGATGGACAACCCGGGCTTCACCCAGCCGCTGATGTACGACCTGATCGACGCCAAGCGCTCCACCCGCAAGCTCTACACCGAGGCGCTGATCGGCCGGGGCGACATCACGGTCGAGGAGGCCGAGGGCGCGCTCCGCGACTACCAGGCCAAGCTGGAGAACGCCTTCGCCGAGACCCGGGCGGCGGCCAACGAGCCGACGGCCGAGTTCTCCCGCCCGATCGACATGGAGACCATCCCCTGGTCCCACGAGGACGTCAAGACGGCCATCTCCGAGGAGACCGTCAAGCGGATCGTGGAGACCCAGCTCAACATGCCCGAGGGCTTCACCGTCCACCCGCGCCTGCTGCCGGTGCTGCAGCGTCGCGGGCAGATGGTCACCGAGGAGCGTATCGACTGGGGCATGGGCGAGACCCTGGCGTTCGGATCGCTGCTGATCGACGGCCACCCGGTCCGCCTCGTCGGCCAGGACTCCCGGCGCGGTACGTTCACCCAGCGGCACGCCGTGCTGGTCGACCGGGTCACCGGCGAGGAGCACACCCCGCTCAAGGCGTTCAACCAGGGCACCACGAAGTTCTACGTCTACGACTCCCTGCTGAGCGAGTACGCCGCGCTCGGCTTCGAGTACGGCTACAGCGTGGAACGGCCCGAGGCGCTGGTCGCCTGGGAGGCGCAGTTCGGCGACTTCGTGAACGGCGCCCAGTCGATCATCGACGAGTACCTCACCTCGGGCGAGCAGAAGTGGGGCCAGCGTTCCGGCGTCACCCTGCTGCTGCCGCACGGCTACGAGGGACAGGGTCCCGACCACTCCTCGGCTCGCATCGAGCGCTTCCTGCAGATGTGCGCCCAGGACAACATGACCGTCGCGCAGCCCACGGTGCCGGCCAACTACTTCCACCTGTTGCGCTGGCAGACGCTGTCGAACCGGCACCGCCCGCTGGTGGTGTTCACGCCCAAGTCGCTGCTGCGGCACAAGGCGGCGATCTCGTCGGTCAGCGAATTCACCTCGGGGTCGTTCCAGCCGGTGCTCGGCGACACCACCGTCGCCCCGGCCGGCGTCCGCAAGGTCGTGCTGGTCTCCGGCAAGCTCTACTACGACCTGGCGGCGGCTCGCGACAAGCAGGGCCGCAACGACGTGGCGATCGTCCGTCTCGAGCGGCTCTACCCTTTCCCCGGCAACCCGCTGGAGGTCGAGCTGAGCCGTTACTCCGCCGACGTCGAGCTGGTGTGGGCGCAGGACGAGCCGCTCAACATGGGTCCGTGGCCGTTCCTGGCGCTCAAGATGGCCGAGAATCCGGGCGTCTTCGGCGGCCGTACGATCAAGCGGGTCTCCCGCAAGGCCAACTCCTCCCCGGCGACCGGCTCGCACTCGGCCCACGAGGCCGAGCTGCAGCAGATGCTGGGCGAGGTCTTCGTCTAACAGGAAGGACCGCCGACCGGCGGCCCGCAGTGCAGGCGTCACCACGGAAGTCCCCCGCAGGAACCTCTGCGGGGGACTTCCCCGTTATGGCAAGTGTCACCACGAGGAGAACGATGTACTTCACCGATCGGGGCATCGAGGAGCTCGTCGAGCGTCGTGGCCAGGAGGAGGTCACCATCGGGTGGCTGGCGGAGCGGCTGCGCGAGTTCGTCGACCTGAACCCCGACTTCGAGACTCCGGTGGAACGGCTGGCCACCTGGCTGGCCCGGCTGGAAGACGAGGACGACTGAAATAACGCGATATATCTTGACCTCCCGGCTGACGCGACATATCGTGTCATGCACAAGGAGGTCACGAACATGCGGCAGTGGACGATCGAGAAACCAGAACAGCTCACCTTCGACTCCGTGAAAAAGCTGAACGTACGCATCGTGGCGGGCAGGCTGGCGGTGCTGGCCGGCGACGGCCCCGCCATGCTTGAGGTCACCGAGGTGGACACCACACCGCTGCTCGTCACCCACGACGACGACGGCACGCTCACCGTCACCTACAAGGACCTGACCTGGGACGGCCTGCTGGGCTGGCTGCGCCCGGGGCGACGCCGGGCGACGCTGACGCTGACCGCGCCCAAGGACTGCCCGATCAACGTGGGGGTGGTCTCCGCCTCCGCGGTCGTCTCCGGATTCGAGGACCGCACCTCGGTCAGGGGCGTCTCGGGTGACATCGTGCTCGACGGGGTGAGCGGGGAGATCAACGCCGACACCGTCTCCGGTGACGTGGAGAGCCGCGACCTGGTCGGGGACCTGTCGTTCAAGAGCGTCTCCGGCGAGCTGACCGTGGCGCGGGGCACCCCCCGGCGTCTCAGCGTCACCACCGTCTCCGGCCGGATCACCGCTGACCTGGAGCTCCCGCCGACCGGTCACGTGACGCTGAACAGCGTCACCGGCGACATCGTGCTCAGGCTCCCGCACGCCGTGGACGCCGATGTCAAGATCCGCTCCACCTCGGGCAGGCTCGACACCGCCTTCTCCGAACTCCACCACTCCATCCAGACCGGCACGAGGTCGCTGACCGGCCGGATCGGCGGCGGCATGGCCTCCCTGACGGCGCACACCGTCTCCGCCGATGTCACCCTGCTGAAGGGAGCCCAAGCATGAGCCCGGTTTTCGGTCATGGAAGGCTCCGGCTCTATCTCCTGAAGCTGCTCCAGGAGAGCCCCCGCCACGGTTACGAGGTGATCCGGCTGCTCCAGGATCGCTTCCTCGGTGTCTACTCCCCCTCGCCCGGCACGATCTACCCGCGCCTGGCCCGCCTGGAGGAGGAGGGGCTGGTCACCCACGAGGTCGTGAACGGCAAGAAGGTCTTCACGATCAGCGACCGGGGCCGCGCCGAGCTCGACGACCGTCTCGACGAGCTCGCCGAGCTGGAACAGGAGATCTCCGACTCGGTCCGCGACATCGCCCGCGAGGTCAAGGAGGACGTGCGCGACACCGTGAAGTCGCTGCGCGAGGAGCTCACCCAGATGGCGCGTGACGTGCGCCAGGGCGCCAGGCACGAGGAGAAGCAGGCCAGGCAGGACCAGCGCAGGGCCTGGCACGAGCAGAAGACGGAGTGGCAGCGCCAGAAGCACGAGTGGCAACGCCAGACCGGCGAGTGGAAGGACGACTGGAAGCGGATCTGGGCCGCCGGCTTCGCCGGCGAGGGGTCACACGCCGTCGACGCCCGGCTCGGGCAGATGCTGGCCGAGTTCGCCGAGGAGGTCCACCGGGACGCGTCGAACGCGCAGGTCACCGAGGAGACCCTGGCCACCGCGCAGGACGCCCTGTACGACGCGGCCCGCCGCATCCGCGAAGCGCTCCGGTAACCATCCGTCTTCCCGCCGACGGCCGGTCCGCGCCCCCGCCACGCGACGCGCACGGACCGGCGGCGCGGGACAGGCGGCCTTTCCTCAGGCGACGCGCATGGCGCGGGCGAGCCGCTCCTGTGCGCGTGCCGCCCGCCTGGCGTGATAGGCGATCGGCAGGTATCTGGCTCGCTCGGGCAGGCGTGGCATCGTCGCGGCGACCGCCCTGCCGAGACGGCGCAGCCGCATCTCGTCCCTGGCGGTCCACGGCAGTTCCAGCTTCCGGCGAACCGCGTCCGGCAGCGTGCCGACCGTGACGAAGTGGTTGAGCCGGCCCGAGGTCAGACCGAGCGGACGCCACAGTGCCCGCAGCGGCCCCCGGAGCGGCGGCGGTGCCCCCACCGTGAGCGTGGTCTCCAGCACGTCGTGCGCCGTCGGATGGTTCTCCAGCGTGTTGTCGACCATGTCGTGGAAGTAGGTCCAGTAGTCGTCGACCGTGGCGGGGAACATCCGCTCGGGGACCCGCAGGATCCGGCCCAGGCGGATGACCTCCTCGTACAGGCGCTGCTCCTCCTGCGGGGTGTACTGCCGCTCGCCGAAGTACTTCGCCATGGTGACGGCGCGCTCGAAGGCGGTCAGGTGCACCCAGGCGTACGGTCCCGCGCTCAGCGCGTGGTAACTCCTGCCCTGCGCGTCGACACCGCTGATGTCCTTGTGCATCTCACGCAGGCGCTTACCTTCCTCGATGGCCTGTGGTCCTCCGTACACCCAGGTCTGCAGCGAGTTGAGCGAGCGGGTGAGCCGTCCCCACGGGTCGGACCGGTAGACCGACTGCTGGCCGACCGCGGCACCGATCGCCGGGTGCATGACCTGCATGATGAGACCGCCGCCGAGCAGGAACATCAGTCGCTGATCGCCCATCCCGTCCCAGAGCAGGTCGCCGGGGCCGAACGGTTCGGGTTCGCCGCGCGCGAACCCGTCGTCCCCCGCCTCGGGGAGAGTCGGGACGGGACCACCGGGTGCGGAGGAGCCGGCGGGCGCGGCGAGGGGGGCGCGCGGTGCGTCGGGGTCGCGGCGCGCGATTGAGTCGGTCATTCCGGGCCTCCCGGGTGATACATCGCTCATCCGTGTTCTATCACCCGAGAGGCCAAGAAGTAACCCATTACTTACGTACGTGACCGGGAACACATCGGTGCCCGGCTGCGGACCGCGTTCACCCCGGCAGCGTGAAGACGACCTTCCCGAAGAGCTCACCCTCGTGCATGGCCGCGATGCCCTCGCGGGCCTCGGTCAACGGGAGGACCCGGTCGATCAGCGGGCGGGTGCCCGTCTGCTCCATGAAGCGGGCGAGCCTGCCCAGTTGGTCGCGGCTGCCCATGGTGGAGCCGATCACCGAGAGCTGGAGGAAGAAGATGCGGTTCAGCTCGGCAGGCGGGACCACCCCGCTGGTCGCGCCTGAGATCACGATCCGCCCGCCGGGGCGCAGCGCCTTCAGCGAGTGCGCCCAGGTCGCCTGGCCGACGGTCTCCATCACCGCGTCGACCCGCTCGGGCAGCCGGGCACCGTCCTCGAACACCTGGTCGGCGCCCAGCTCCAGGGCCCGCGCCCGCTTCTTCTCAGAGCGGCTGGTCGCCCAGATCCGGTATCCCCCGGCCCGGCCCAGCAGGATCAGCGCGGTGGCCACGCCACCGCCCGCGCCCTGGACCAGCACCGTCGAGCCCGGCTCCAGCCCGGCCTTGTCGAACAGCATGCGGTAGGCGGTCAACCAGGCCGTCGGCAGGCAGGCGGCCTCCTCGAAGCTGAGCGCGGCGGGCTTGGGCACGAGGTTGCGCCTGGGCACGACGACCCGCTCGGCGAAGGTGCCGTCGTACTTCTCAGACAGCAGGGAACGCTTCGGGTCGAGCGTCTCGTCGGCACCGCTGCCGATCACCGAGTGCACGATGACCTCGTTGCCGTCCTCGTCGTACCCCGCCGCGTCGGTGCCGAGCACCATCGGGAGCTGCTCCGCGCGGATGCCCACGCCCTTCAGGGTGAAAAGGTCGTGGTGGTTGAGCGAGACCGCTCTCACCGTGACGGTGGTCCACCCCTCGGGGACCTGGGGTTCCGGGCGCTCACCAAGGGTGAGACCGGCGAGCGGATTGTCGGGATCGATCTGCGTGGCGGTTACAGCGAACATGGCCGCACCCTACGCTGTCCGCCTGACGACTATTTCAGCGACCGCCCTCTCTACGTGCCCTCGCTCTCCCGAGGCCGCCACGTACACCCCGTCCTGGCAGGTCTCGGCGGAGAAGCGACGCCGCTGCTCGATCACGGAGAGTTCGATCGCCGCGACGTCACAGCCGGGCACCGGCGCCAGCACGAGCAGCGTCTCCCTGGCCCCGCCGAACCACAGCTGCGGCCCCACCTGCTCGCCGCGGAAGGTCTCCCCCGGCCGGGCCAGCCGCACCGGAGCCCGGGCGTCGAGCACCAGGTAGCCGTCCCTGGTCACCCTGCCGCGCAGGTTGCGCGCCCAGAGCATGCGCTGCTCGAAGGGCATGCCGTCCTTGAGGTCGCGCAGCGCCACGAACCAGGGGTCGAACGCGAACAGCAGCACCTCCCCCTCGACGGGACTCATCGGGTGCCAGAGTGTGACCCGCCCGGCCAGCTTCCGGATCATCGGCCTGCCCATCGCCACCCCGGCCGGCCCTCCCTGCGGCACGGTCAGCTGCCGGTACGTGCCGGCCTCTCCGTCGAGCCTGCCCGTCATCGCGGGCCGGACCCCCAGCCCGGCCAGGTCCAGTTCCGCCGGGTAGCCGACCTCCGCCGCCGAGCCGTCGGGGAAGACCACGTTGAGGATCTCCCTGCCGCCTCTGTGCCGGGGCCGGGGGTAGAGCACGTTGGGTGCGTCCTCCGCGACGGCCTCCGCCCTGGCGGGCACCGACGGCGGAGGTTGCGGAACGGAGTCCGGCTCCCGGCCTGCCAGCAGGCTCACCACCGGCACCAGCGCGAGCGCGGCCAGCACCGCGACGCCGATCCAGCGCCGTGGTCCTCTCGGGGACCTGGCCTCGATGATGTCGTACGGTTCACCGGCCACGTCCTGGGCCGCCTCTTACGAGAAGGTACGGTTCTCGCTCCATCTTCGGGTTTCGACGGTCTTGATGCCATCACGAATCGGAGTCGATGCCCGTCGGGAGAGGGTCACCAGGTCGCGACGTTCACCGGCCCTTCGGGGACCAGGCGCACCTCGGTGCCGACCAGTTCCCGCGACTCGGCCTCGGCGATCAGGTCGGGGTGGCGGACATGGGCGTGTGCCCGGCCGCCGCCGGGAAGGTCGGCGATCAGGACGCCTCGTTCGGCCGCTCCGTCCCTGCCGTGTGCGACCGTGTATCCGGCGACGGTCGCGGAACCCTCGTAGGAGTCAGCGATCGGCACCGGTTCCGCGACGTACACCGGCGCGGCGTCACCCAGGACGCCTCCGGGCTCGGTGGACCAGACCGCGTAGGTGTGCTTGGTCAGGTGCATGCCGACCCCGGTGACCAGCCCGTGGCCCGGCGCGGCCCGCAGGCGCTCGGCCATCGCCGCCGTGGAGTGCAGGACGTAGTCACTGGCCGGACCTCCCGCGTACGGCAGGCCACCGGTGACGGTCAGCCCTCGCGGGTCGAGCGGGTCGAGTTCCACGGCGGCGCAGGCGGCGCGGAGCGCGATCGCGAAACAGCTGTAGAGGTCCAGCGCGGACATCTCGTCGAGGCCGGTCCCCGCCCGCTCGAAGGCCGCCCGCGCCGCGGCGGCCATGGCCGGCGAGGAGCCGAGCACGGGACGGGCCGCCACCTCCCAGGTGTCCTCGACGTAGGACCATCCCCGCAGGTAGACGCGTTTGTCTCGGGGGATGCCGAGCCGGTCGGCGAGCCCGTCGCCGACCAGGATCGCGGCGGCGGCCTGGTCCACCTCCATGACCGCGACGGTGCGCCTGGTGTAGGGCCAGCCGACGAACCGGTTGTCCGCGGCCGGGGTGACCAGTTCCGAGGGCTTCGCGACCTCCCGGTACCAGGCGTGCGGGTTGGCCGCGGCGATCTCGGTCATCGGGGCCATCATCAGCCCTCGCGCCACCCGCTCCTCCTCGATGGACTCGCCCGCCGCCGCCCGCCGGGCCGTTTCCATGATCGCGTAGGTGTGTACGGGCAGGAACAGCTCGTGGGCCAGCTCGGCTGGGTGCGGGGGCCGCTCCCAGCCGTAGGGCGGCTTGGGATTCGCCGGATGGCTCCACGCCACGCGCTCCCCCGCCCTGCGCAGGGCCCTGCGCGTGGCCAGCGCCTCGGCCCCGGCGACCAGGGCGGCGTCCATCTCGCCTCTGGCGATCATCGAGGCCGCCTCTCCGAGGAGCAGTTGCGGTGCCGTGCCGCTCACCTTGGAGTAGGCCCGGTGGCGGGGAGCGGCGCCGAGCCGTTCGGCGAGCCTGGCCGTCGGGTCGTCGTACTGCCAGGACTCGGTGTAGACGACCTGGATCGAGTCGAGGGCGTTCAGCAGACCTGGGGCTCCGGCGTCGGCGGCGGCCTCGCGGGCGACGAGTTCCCACAGATCCAACGGCTCGGGCCCCGGCTGGACGCGGACCGTGTGCTGGGCGACGCCGACGAGGCATGGGGTACGGGGATCTCCACTCATGCCGACATCCAACCAGAACATAATTCGGTTTAATAGGCCGGGGGTGCCGGAGTTACTTGAGAAACCTTCGGTAATCGCTGTTACCGATGGTGCCACAGGTGCCCACAGAGGCCCGCGAAACCCGCTACCACCTGCAAGGATGCCCATTTGTTAAACCATAACAAATCGCTATTTAAATAACGGGATTGCATCGCCTGGAACCATTCGATGCTTTTTCCCGTCAATTCCTCGCCGACCGCTCGATTCAGTCAGTAACGTTCCGATCGTTTTCCCGGCGAGGAGAGGTCCCGTCTCCACGCCGAGTGTGAAAGGAGCTCCATGAATTCCCGAGCACGGCGCCTCACGATCCCCCTCACCGGCGTTCTCATGATCGCCGGAGTGATCGGCGCCACCACAGGTGCCAACGCCGCTCAAGCCCCCAGCGACGTGGTCAGTTCCCCGGCCTCGGAGACGGCCACGGAGGCCACCTCCTTCTGGTCACCCGAACGCATGCGCAAGGCCACGGACGCCACCGGCGACCTCGACCTGAGCATCAAGGGCGGCAAGGCCTCCGGCGCCGCGGGCCCCGACGGCCCCGGCGGAGCGGTCCCGCCGATCGGCGAGGAGGGCGCCAAGTCCGCCAAGAGCAAGCACGTCAACCTGCCCAACACCGTCGGCCGCGTCTTCTTCACCCTGCCCGGCGCCAATCCGGCGGACCCGAAGAGCTGGAAGTACTGCTCCGGCAGCTCCGTCCAGGGCAAGTACCGCAACGTGGTCGCCACCTCCGCGCACTGCGTCTACGACGTGAAGACCAACCAGTTCTACGACAACTGGATCTTCATTCCGTCCTACTGGGACGGCGACCAGGCGTGGGACGGCAAGAACCCCTACGGCATCTACGCGGCCAAGTGGTTCAACGCGCACGACGACTTCGTGGTGAAGGAGGACTACGACTACGACTACGCCTTCGTCAACGTCCACTCCGGGTTCAAGGTGAACTGGGAGAAGGACAAGAACGGCAAGTGGCAGCCGATCATCAAGAAGGTCGGACGGCTCGGCGACAACGTCGGCGGCCAGGGCTTCGCCTGGAACCAGAAGATCAAGAACACGGTCTTCGCCTTCGGCTACCCGGCCGGACTGCACCCCGACGGCGACAAGCCCTTCTCCGGCCGCACGATGAAGTGGTGCTACGGCAAGACCGGCGCCATGCCGGCCGCGCCGAAGTACAACGTCCAGGAGCACATCGGCTTCAAGTGCGCCTTCACCGCGGGCGCTAGCGGCGGCCCGTGGCTCTACAAGTACAAGAGCTCCAGCCGGACCGGCTACCTGATCGGCGTGAACAGCGTCGCCTGGGACACCGACAAGAACGACCGGTACGACAAGATCTCCTCGCCGTACTTCAACAGCGACACCTACAAGGTCTACAAGGCCGCGGCCAACCGCTGGACCGACTGACCCGCGCAACGCGCAGCGTCGCCGTTCACCCGCGAGCCGCACCGGCGATCACAGCCCCTCGTCCCCGGAACGTTCCGGGGACGAGGGGCGCCCATCCTCAGGAGAACAGCCGGTCTCAGCGTTTTCGCAGTTCACACCCTCAAATGAGCGGCGCGAGACCTCTCGATCAAGCAAAGGAAGATCAGACGGGCGGAGCCTGTTTCCGGTTCCATGGATTTGATAACGAAATCATATCGGTCCAAGCCTCTGCCCGTTTTGTAGCTTTTTAACCCATCTTTGCCGAGTACGGTCACCTCTTGTCTCTTTACGCATGCGTGGATCACGTCCCGAGTGGTCCATGACAAAGAAGGAGCTTCATTGAACCCCCGAGCCAAGCGTCTGATCCTTCCCCTCGGCGGCGCCCTCGCGGCAGCCGCGATGATCGGCGCCTCCCTCCCCGCCACCGCACAGGCGAGCACCGCCGACCCCGACATCAAGTCGGCGGCGCTCACCCCCTCCGGTAACGCGAAGGCCATCGCGGGCTACTGGACCGCCTCGAAGCTGAAGTCGGCGAAGACCTACCTCTCCGACTCCACCGTCTCGGCGAAGCTGAAGAAGACCGGTGCCGCCAGGGCGGCCGCCGACGGCAAGCCCGGCGTCGTCGCCCCCACCGGTGAGGGCGGCAAGTCCGCCGGCAAGTCGCGGAACGTGAACCTCCCGATCACCGTCGGCAAGGTCTTCTTCGTCGACAACAAGGGGCAGGAGCGCTGGTGCTCCGGCAGCTCCGTGCAGTCGAAGTACCGCAACCTGGTCGCCACCGCCGGCCACTGCGTCTACGACACCGACACGAACAAGCCGTTCGACAACTTCGTGTTCATCCCCGGCTACTACCAGGGCAAGGCGCCCTGGGGCATCTACGTCGGTGCCAAGGTCAACAGCCACGACGACTTCACGGTCTACGAGGACTACGACTACGACTACGCCTTCGTCAACGTCTACAACGGCATCAAGCAGCAGCCGGAGAAGGAGGTCGACTACAAGACCTTCAAGGCGCACGTCGACAAGGGCGGGGTGGGCCGCGAGGACGCCAAGACCGTCGACTTCGAGACCTACGACAAGTGGACCCAGAAGGGCGGCATCGGCAAGGTCGAGAACATCTCCTCCGAGGACGAGGTCGGTCCCCAGTACAAGGGCGCCCTCGCCGTCGCGTCGGAGACGGACAAGTGGGCCTGGGAGAAGGTCACCGGCGAGGTCTACGGCCTGAAGAACGACAAGGTCACGCTCAAGGGCAAGGAACTGCCGCAGGGCGACTGGCCCAAGGCCGGCTCCAAGCTCGAGAGCCGTGTCGAGAACGTCACCAAGAGCGAGTACGACGCCTACAAGGGTCCCGGCTACCGGAAGATCGACGGCAAGGGCAACTACACCATCACTCACTACTACGTGGTGAAGTACATCAAGAAGACCGCGTCGGTGAAGTATGTGATCTTCCGTCACTACATCTCGACGGTGGCCGACGCCGGTCGCCTCGGTGACAACGTCGGCGGCCAGGGCTTCGCCTGGAACCAGAAGCTGGGCAAGAAGGTCTTCACGTTCGGCTACCCGACCTCGGCCCACCTGGACGGCGACAAGCCGTACTCCGGTCACACCCAGAAGTGGTGCTACGGCACGACCGTCGCCGCGCCCGTGGTCGCGGCCTACAAGGCCGAGGAGCACCAGGCGATCAAGTGCGCCTTCACCCCCGGCGCCAGCGGCGGCCCCTTCCTGCTGCAGTACAAGAACAGCAAGCGGACCGGCTACCTCAACGGCGTGGTGAGCCTGACCGTCGACAGCGACAAGAACAACCGCTACGACCGCGTCACCACCCCGTACTTCAACGGTGAGACGTACAGCATCTACAAGCACGCGGCCAACCTCTGGACCGGGAAGCTCCCGGCCTAGGACGCAGGCTGTGTGAACCAGGAAGGGCCCGGTACGCACCGGGCCCTTTCCGTACCTTCACGGGGTGCTTATACACCCTCGGGCACACTGGCCAGATAACGGAGCATCAGCGGATCGGTCCAGCGAACTGCCCAAAACCAAGTTGATCTGGAAAAATCACCCTTTGCGCCCCTGGTAACCCCTGGAACTCCGGCCCTCCGAAAGGAATCCCCATCATGTCCTCCCGCGTACGGCGGCTCACGGCCACACTCGGGGCGCTGGTCGCCGCCTGTGTGACCATGACGTCGGCGTTCGCCGGGAGCGCCGTGGCGGGTCCGCTGAACACGGTACCCAGCGGCATCACCTCGATCCCGCTGACCAAGAGCGTCGCCGACATGCGGCGGATCGCGGAGTACTGGAGCCCGGCCAGGCTCAAGCAGGCCGTGGACAACGTGCCCGCGACACCCGGGGTGCCGTCGGCCCCCGGGGGGAAGTCCGGTACCACCACCTCGCCGTCCCCCAGCACCGGAAGCGCCACCACCGGAAGCGCCACAGCGGCAGCAGCAGGGGGGACCGGCGGTGCGACGTCCTCGACCGGGGAGACCACCACCGCGACCAGTGGCGGGAGGATCGCCGCCAAGCCCGGGGGGGCCGCGCCGCTCGTCAGGCCCACCCTCCCGAAGAAACGTGCTCCGGGCTCGGGGGGCTCCCCGCTGACCGTCGGCAAGGTGTTCTTCCGGATCGGCAACAAGGACTACTGGTGCTCCGCCTCCTCGGTGGCGGCGGCCAACCGCAACCTGGTCGCGACGGCCGGACACTGCGCCTACGACGCCAAGACGGGCAGCCAGGCCGAGTACTGGATCTTCATCCCCGGCTACGACAAGGGCGACACCCCGTACGGGATCTACGTCGGTCACTCGCTCAACCTGCACGAGGACTTCGTCGGCAAGGGTGACTACGACTACGACTACGCGTTCGTCACCGTGCACGACGGCTTCAGGTGGAAGGCGGGCAAGACCTCCGGCCGCTACGAGATGGAGGGGGTCGGAAGCCTGGAGGACAATGTCGGCGGGCAGGGCCTGGCGACCAACCGGGGCACCGGCCTGTTCACCCTCGCCTTCGGCTACCCCGCCGCCCCGCACCCCGACGGGAGCCGGCCCTACGACGGCCAGCGACTCAAGTCGTGCGACGGGCGCACCATCAAGGTGCAGGCCCCCGCTCGCCTGGTCGAGCAGGGCATCGCCCTGGCCTGCGGGTTCACCAACGGCGCGAGCGGCGGACCCTGGCTGATCTCCTACGACAACAGGACCGCGCTCGGTTACCTCAACGGCGTCAACAGCTTCGCCTGGGACACCGACACCGACCGCAGGTACGACCGGATCTCCTCCCCGTACTTCATCGCGTCGACCTACGTCGCCTATCACTGGGCGGCCACCCAGCAGGCACCCCGAACATAAAGCCGCCTTAAGAGAGCCTTAAGAGAGCCTTAGTCGACGTTTGGCCCGGCGATCCCTGCATAGGTTCGTAGCTTGTCGTCCCGCAGTTCCCGAATGTCCGGGAACGTTGCAGCGCAAGGAGCTCGTCTTTTGAAGCACTCTCGTCTCTCCCTCGGTGGCGCCGCAGCCGCCACCGCCCTGCTGGCCACCACCCTGGCCGGCCCCTTGGCGGGCACCGCCCAGGCCGCCCCCGACTGGGCGACCGACCCGATGGCCAGGAACAACTCCTCGGCGGTCTCGGTCATCAACTTCTGGGCCGCCTCGAACTTCGCCGCCCTCAAGAAGGCGACCGTCTACAACGCGGACCCCGGTGCCCCGAAGATGAAGGTCGGCGGCGGTTTCTCCCCCGACGGCAGGCCCGGCAGCGTCGGCCCGACCGGTTCGGAGAAGCCCACCCCGTCGCTCGCCAAGAACGTCAACCTGCCCAAGACCATCGGCAAGGTGTTCTTCGTCGTCAACGGGCAGTACCGGTGGTGCTCGGCCACCTCGATCCAGGGCAAGTACCGCAACCTGGTCGCCACCGCCGGCCACTGCGTCTACGACCCCGGCAGCAACAGCGACACCCTCGACAAGTGGGTCTTCGTCCCCGGCTACTACCAGGGCAAGACCCCGTGGGGCATCTACGTCGGCAAGTCGGCGTGGACGCACTACGACTTCGCCAACTACGAGGACTACGACTACGACTACGCCTTCGTCACCGTCTACAACGGGGTCGCCTTCAACGGTGTCAAGCAGGTCACCAAGAAGGAGTACCAGGGGTTCAGCGGTCCCAAGTGGTCGCGCGGCTCGCACTACTACATCCTGCTCTCCAAGGACGTCGGCCGCCTGGGTGACAACGTCGGCGGCCAGGGCTTCACCTGGAACCAGAAGACCGGCAAGCCCGTCTACGTCTTCGGCTACCCCGCCGCCCCGCACCCCGACGGCGACCGGCCCTACAGCGGCGTGACCCCCAAGTACCTGTACGGCAAGACCTCGGGCAAGGAGTACGTCTCCGCGGCGGAGAAGGTCGAGGAGCACGTCGGCCTCAAGGGCGCCTTCACCCCCGGTGCCGACGGTGGCCCGTGGCTGACGCAGTACAGCAGCGCCAGGCGCCTGGGCTACGTCAACGGTGTCACCAGCCTCTTCGGCGACCAGGACCAGAACGACCGCTACGACCTGATCACCTCGCCGTACTTCGACGGCGAGACCGCCGACATCTACCGCAAGGCCGCCAACGTGTGGTCCGGCAGGATCGTCGGCCCGAACGGGGAGCTCTACAGGTAGCTCGCGCACCTTCGAAGTTCCTGACCCACCCAGCGGGACCCGGCGCCACGCGCCGGGTCCCGCACCCGTTTCCGGAGTGGGAAGGGCCCGGCCCGGGGGGCCGGAAGCCGGGCCGCGAGATGACGCGAAAGCCGAATCGGACTTTCAGGGAGGCGTTAGACGTGCCCGCAGCGGAATCGGTGCCATCAACTTGATGTGATCTATGTCACATAGACATGGTAACTCATGGTAAGCGGGCACTCACGCCACATTCGCCACTTTCATCCCAACATCATGTCTAGCTGCGCAAACACCTTGAGCAAGCTTTGGTCACAGCATTGACATCAGAGCCACTTAAACATCACGAAACGATCTCAGCGCTCCAGGCCCGCCTCTTCCCTCTCAAAGCGGCTTCCGGTGTTCAAGATCGGCGCTGTATGTTTCTGGCATTCCCTTTACTGACGCATGGGACGCAAGAAGCGTTCCACATCAGACCAA
>NZ_JBFAOJ010000103.1:0-31020 GCF_040675205.1 Streptosporangium sp. NPDC049644
AGCCGCCACAGATCCTCCGGAGAGGCCACCCCACCCGGATAACGGCACGCCATCCCCACGATCACGACCGGATCGTCGGCCACCGACCGCACCACGGGCAGATCCGCGACCTGCTCGGAGTCCACCGAGCCGAACAGCTCCCCGTAAAGGAATTCCGCCACGCTGTACGAGGTCGGGTAGTCGAAGACCAGTGTCGCGGGCAACGACAACCCCGTCGCCGCGGCCAGCTGGTTGCGCAACTCCACCGCGGCCAGCGAATCCAGTCCCATCTTGCTGAAGGCCCGATCGGGCTCCACCGCGTCTCCCGACGCGTGACCCAGCACCACCGCCACCTGCCGCCGTACCAGCTCTTCCAGCGCCCGCTCGCGCTCGCCCACGTCCAGGCCGGTCAGCCGCCGCCGCAGCCCGCCTTCTCCGCCGCCGCCGGCGGCCGCCCGGACCGGCCGCCTCGCCGGTACCAACCCTCGCAGCAACGCCGGCACCTCGCCGCCGCGGCCCCGCAACACCTCCACGTCCACCCGCAGCGGCACCGTCATCGCCGCATCCGTCCGTACGCTCACGTCGAACAGCCGCAGCCCCTCGGCGGCGGACAGGGCCGGCAACCCAAGCCGGGCCAGCCGGTCCCGGTCGGCGTCGGACAGCTCGGAGCTCATTCCGGTGGCCACATCCCACAGCCCGTACGCCAGCGACGTCGCCACCAGCCCCCGCGACCGCCGATAGGCCGCCAGCGCGTTCAGGAACACGTTGGCCGCCGCGTAGTTGCCCTGTCCCGCCGCCAGGACCAGCCCACCGGCCGAGGACACCAGCACGAACATCGCCAGCGGCAGCTCCCTGGTCAGCTCGTGCAGGTGCCAGGCCGCATCCGCCTTCGGTCGCAGTACCGTGTCCAGCCGGCTCCGCGACAACGCCTCCACCACACCGTTGTCCGACGCTCCCGCCGCGTGCACCACGCCCACCAGCGGGGCCGAATCCGGAATCGACCCCACGACCTGTGCCAGCGCGTCCCGATCCCCGACATCGCACGCCGTCACGCGAACCTCCGCCCCCAGCGCCGTCAGCTCCTCCACCAGCGTCCCGGCCCCCTCGGCCGACAGTCCCCGCCGGCTCACCAGCAGCAGGGAACGCACATCGTGGTCGGTCACCAGACGGCGAGCCAGCAACGCCCCCAACCCGCTCGTACCGCCCGTCACCAGCACCGTCCCCGCCGCCGGCCCGACGGAGCCCTCGGGCTGCTCGACAGAGTCCAGAACGGACCGCTCCGGCTGGGCCGTTCTGACCAGCCGGGGCGCCAGGAACGTCCCTGAGCGCAGCGCCGTCTCCGGTTCGCCGGAGGCCACCGCCGCCCGGACCGCCGCGTCCCGTTCCTGGCCCTCCTCCAGATCCAGCAGCACGAACCGGCCGGGATGCTCGGCCTGCGCCGCCCGCACCAACCCCCATACCGGCGCGACCGCCACATCCACGTCCGCACCCGCCTCCACCGACACCGCGCCCCTGGTCACCACGACCAGAGGTGCCGCCTCCGGGCCCTCCCGCTCCAGCCACGCCTGCAGCGCCTCAAGCACGCCGCCGGCCACCGAGCGCACCACATCCGGCGTCTCTCCGGCCGGCGGTGTCGTGCAGTCCACCACCACGACCGAATCGGCGGCATCGACAGCCGTGTCAGGTGACCGGTCGGCGGCGAGCGCGGACCACTCCGTCACCCGTGCCGTACCGGCCACGGGCGTCTCGATCGGGTTCCACTCCACCAGGAACAGGGACTGCTCCCCTGCCGCACCCAGTTGCTCCGCCGACACCGGACGCCCCACCATCGACCCCGCCGACAGCACCGGACGGCCGTTCTCGTCGGCCACGTCCAAGGTCAACGTGTGCTCGCCCGAATGCCGCACCCGTACCCGCAGCGTCGAGGCACCCGCCGCGTGCAGCACCACCTGCCGCCACACGAACGGCAACACCGCCCGGCCGCCGCTCGCCACGCCCGACGGGTCGATCAGTGACACGTGCATCGCCGCGTCCAGCAGGGCCGGGTGCATCCCGAACCGCCCGGCCTCCGTGGCCGCCCGCTCACCCAGTACGACCTCGGCGAACAGCTCCTCCCCTCGGCGCCACGCCGCGCGCAACGCCTGAAACGCCGGTCCGTAGCCATAACCGATCCCGGCCAGCCGTTCGTAGGCCCCTGTCATGTCCACCTCGGCCGCTCCCGCCGGCGGCCACTGCGTCAGATCGAACTCCGGCTCCACCATCCGCTCCGCCAGCACTCCCTGGGCGTGCAGCGTCCAGTCGCCGCCATCTCGCTCGTCCGCCCGGGAATACACCCGGACCGCGCGCCTGCCGGTCTCACCGGGGCCGTCGACCACCACCTGGATCCGCACCCCGCCGGTCTCGGGCAGTACCAGCGGCGCCTGCAGTGCCAGCTCCTCCAGCACCGCGCAGCCGACCTCGTCGCCCGCGCGGACCACCAGCTCCACGAATCCCGTCCCGGGCAGCAGTACCCGTCCCAGCACCTCGTGGTCGCAGATCCACGGATGGGTCGACGCCGACAGCCGTCCGGTCAGGATCACCCCGTCCGACTCCGGCGACACCATCACCGCTCCCAGCAGCGGGTGGAGCGCCGTCTCAAGCCCCAGGCCTCGCGCGTCCCCGCCGCGCCTGCCGCTCGGCCAGAATCGTTCCTTCTGGAAGGCGTACGTGGGCAGTTCCACCTGGCGGGCGCCAGGGAAGACCGCCCGCCAGTCGATCGGCACCCCGTGGACGTGCAGCCTGGCCAGCGCCGTCATGATCGCCGTCTGCTCGTCCTGGTCCCCGCGCAGTACCGGCACCAGCACCGCGTCCGCGACGGGCTGACCCGGGTCGGCGGCGAGGGTGTCGGCCGCCATCGCGGTCAGCACCCCCTCGGGGCCGAGCTCCAGATAGGCCCGCACCCCCTGGGCGTGCAGCGTCCGGACGGCGCCGGCGAACCGGACCGCGCCGCGCACCTGGTCCACCCAGTAGTCCGGCGAGCACAACCGCTCGGCCGTGGCCGCCTCACCGGTCAGCGTGGACACCACCGGGATCCGCGGCGCACCGTAGGACAGCGTCCGGGCCACCGCCCGGAAGTCCTCCAGCATCGGCTCCATCAACGGCGAGTGGAACGCGTGCGACACCCGCAACCGCTTCGTCCGCACCCCCCGCTCCTTTAGCGCGGCGGCCACCTCAAGAACCGCCTCCTCCACCCCGGAAAGCACCACCGAGGACGGACCGTTCACCGCCGCGACCGACACCTCGTCCTCACGCCCGGCCAGCAACGGCTCGACGTCCTCCTCTGCGGCCCGCACCGACACCATGGCCCCACCGGACGGCAGCGCCTGCATCAACCGCGCCCGCGCCGCCACCAGCGCACACGCGTCGGCCAACGACAGCACCCCCGCCACATGCGCCGCGGTGATCTCCCCGATCGAGTGCCCGGCCAGCACATCTGGCCTGACACCCCACGAGGACACCAACCGGAACAACGCCGTCTCCACCGCGAACAACGCGGGCTGCGCCCACCCGGTCCGATCCAGCAACTCCGCCTCCGCCGTACCCGGCTCGGCGAACAGCACCTCCCGCAACGACCCGCCCAGCAACGGATCCAGCTCCGCGACCACCTCGTCCAACGCCGCCGCGAACACCGGGAACCGCGCGTACAGCTCCCGGCCCATCCCGGCCCGCTGGCTGCCCTGACCGGTGAACAACACCGCCGGCCTGGCCGCACCCCGGGTCGGACCGGTCACCACACCTGCGGCCGGGACCCCCTCCGCCAGCGCGGCCAGACCTCGCATCAACTCGGCACGCTCAACCCCCACAACCGCCGCCCGGTGCTCGAACACCGACCGGGCCGTCGCCAGCGACACCCCCAGCTCGGCCGATCCCACCCCGGGGAGACTCTCCACATGCGACAGCAACCGGGCCGCCTGTGCCCGCAACGCCTCCTCGGAACGTGCGGACACCACCCATGGAACGGCTCCTGCCCCGCTCTCGCCGCCATCCGTGGGCACCTCCTGCTCCACCTGCTCCAGCAGCACGTGCGCGTTGGTACCGCTGATCCCGAACGACGACACAGCGGCCCGGCGCGGGCGTCCGGACTCCGGCCACGACCGTGCCTCGGTCACCAGCTCGACCGCGCCCTCGCTCCAGTCCACGTGCGAGGACGGCTCGTCCACGTGCAGCGTGCGCGGCACCACACCCTCGCGCATCGCCATGACCATCTTGATCACACCCGCCACACCCGCCGCGGCCTGGGTGTGACCGATGTTCGACTTGATCGAGCCCAGCAGCACGGGCCGATCCTCCAGCCGGTCCTGGCCGTAGGTGGCCAGCAACGCCTGCGCCTCGATCGGGTCGCCCAGCGTCGTCCCGGTCCCGTGCGCCTCCACCACGTCGACATCGGCGAAGGACAATCCCGCGCCGGCCAGGGCCTGCCGGATCACCCGCTGCTGTGCAGGGCCGTTGGGCGCCGTCAGACCATTCGACGCCCCGTCCTGGTTGACAGCCGAGCCGCGCACGACCGCGAGAACTCGATGACCGTTGCGCCGCGCGTCGGAGAGGCGTTCCAGCACCAGCACTCCGACGCCCTCCGACCAGCCGACACCGTCAGCGGAATCGGAGAACGCCCTGCACCGCCCGTCAGAGCTCAGACCGCCCTGGCGGGAGAAGTCGATGAAGGTGTTCGGGGTGGACATCACGGTCACGCCACCGGCCAGCGCCAGGGAGCACTCGCCCGAGCGCAGCGCCTGCGCCGCCATGTGCAGCGCCACCAGCGACGACGAGCACGCGGTGTCCACCGTCACCGCCGGGCCCTCCAGGCCCAGCGTGTACGACACCCGCCCGGAGGTCACGCTGCCCGTGGTCCCGTTGACCACGATCCCCCGCAGCTCGTCCGGTGCCCCGTCGCCCGTTGACGGGTAGTCGTGGTACATCAGCCCGGCGAAAACACCCGTCGGACTTCCCTTCAGGGTGAGCGGGTCGATGCCGGCCCGTTCGACGGCCTCCCAGGAGGTCTCCAGCAGCAGCCGCTGCTGGACGTCGGTCGCCAGCGCCTCTCGCGGCGAGATCCCGAAGAACCGCGCGTCGAACTCGGCGGCGTCGTGCAGGAATCCGCCCACGCGGGCGAAGGACGCGTCCGGAAGCTCCCAGCCTCGGTCGGCCGGGAAGTCCGAGATGGCGTCCCTGCCCTCGGTGACCAGCTCCCAGAGCTGTTCCGGAGAGGTGACGCCGCCCGGATACCGGCAGGCCATGCCGACGATGACGATCGGGTCCCCGGTGACCGGGGCCGTGACGGGTGCGGGCGGCGCGGAGGCCGCGTCGACGTCGTCGAGTCGCTCTCGGATGAAGCCGGTCACCGCCGCCGGGGTGGGCCGGTCGAACACCAGCGTGGCGGGCAGCCGGATACCGGTCGCCTCGATCAGCCGGTTGCGCAGTTCCACGGAGGTGAGGGAGTCGAGGCCGAGGTCCTGGAAGGTCAGGTCCGGCGAGATCGCGTCCGCCGAGGCATGTCCCAGCACGGCGGCCACCTGCCCGAGCACCAGCGTGGACACGGCCTCGGCGAGTGCCTCTCCCGACAGGGCACCGAGTGCGTCGGAGGTGGCGGACGCGACAGCCGCCCGCCGCATGGGGGCGGGCACCAGGGCGCGGAAGACGGCCGGGACGTGGCTCCGCGCCCGGAGTGCGGCCCGGTCCAGCCGCGCCGCCACCACCACCGGCTCGGGGCTTGCCATCGCGGCGTCGAACCAGGCGAGTCCCTGCTCACCGGTCAGGGGGCGCAGCCCGACCCGGGCCATGCGCCGCAGGTCCGTCTCGGTGAGGGCGGCGGTCATCCCGGTGTCCTGCGGCCACGGCCCCCAGCCGATCGACAGGCCCGCCAGCCCCTGAGTGGCACGCTGCCGTACGAGGGCGTCGAGGAACGCGTTGGCCGCGGTGTAGCTCGCCTGCCCGCCGTTGCCGAGCGTCCCGAACACCGAGGAGAACACCACGAACGCGGCCAGATCGAGGTCGCGGGTGAGCTCGTGCAGGTGCCAGGCACCGTCCGCCTTCGGCCGCAGCACGGTGTCGATCCGCTCGGGCGTCAGTGCCCCGACCAGTCCGTCGTCGAGCACGCCGGCGGCGTGCACCACCCCGGTGAGCGGGTGCTCCGGTGGGATTCCGGCGATCAGCCCGGCCAGGGCGTCGCGGTCGGACACGTCACAGGCGACGGCCGTGACCTCGGCCCCCTCGGCGGTCAGCTCCGCCACCAGTTCCGCGGCGCCCTCGGTGTCCGGGCCGCGCCGGCCGGCCAGCGTCAGGTGACGTACGCCGTGCTCGGTCACCAGGTGGCGGGCGACGAGCGCGCCCAGTCCGCTCAGACCTCCGGTGACGAGCACGGTGCCGTCGGTGTCCCGGAAGGTCTCCGGGGTCGGCGAGGTGACGTCACCGTCGACCCCGATGAGCCGGGGCACCCGGAGCAGGCCGTCGCGTACCGCGATCTGCGGCTCCGCGGAATCGACCGCCGCGACCAGCGTCTCGCCGGTCACCCGCTCGGCGTCGAGGTCCAGCAGGACGAACCGCCCCGGATCCTCCATCTGCGCCGAGCGGACCAGGCCCCAGACCGCCGCCGCGACGGGGTCTGGCGCGGTCTCGGCATCGGTGGCCACCGCTCCACGGGTCACGAAGATCACAGGAGTGTCGGCGTGCTCGTCGCGCCGGTTCTCCCGCAGCCGGTCCACGACCGCCGAGGTCACCGACCGCACGGCGGCCGGCACGTCGTCCCCTGCCGGGGACGGGACCTCGACGAGTGTCACGTCCGCGGCCGGGTCCGGTTCACCCGCGAGGTCCACCGCCTGCCCGGCCGCGCGCAGGGCGGCGACGAGCCCCCATTCGTCGGAGCCGAGCACCGACCAGCGCCTGGCCGGGCGCTCCTCGCTCCCGGATTCCGGCGCGAGCGGCCAGTCCAGTCGCAGCAGCGGTCCGCCGCCGGTGCGCACCGCGCGCCGCGGATCGTTCGGCCGGAGCGCGAGGGAGCGCACCGAGGCGACCACGCCGCCCTCGGCATCGGCCACGACCAGCGTGATCGTGTCCGTCCCGGCCCCGCTCATCCGGACCCGGAGCGTCGAGGCGCCGGACGCGTGCAGGGCCACCCCGGTCCAGGAGAACGGCAGCAGCCCGCCGCCCGTCTCGTCGAGCCCGGCGAGGGACGCCACGTGCAGCGCGGCGTCGAGCAGGGCCGGGTGCAGTCCGTACGAGACCGCGTCGGCCGCCAGGCCGTCGGGCAGGGCGACCTCGGCGAACACCTCCCGGCCGGTACGCCAGGCGGCGCGCACCCCCTGGAACGCGGGGCCGTAGGAGAAGCCCGCCTCCGCCCGCCGCTCGTAGAAACCGCCGAGGTCCACCGGGACGGCGTCCGCGCGGGGCCACTCGTCCATGCCGGGGTCGGGGACACGCGGCACACCAGGGGTGAGCAGCCCGGTGGCGTGCCGAACCCAGGGCGCGTCCGGCTCGTCCGCCGGCCGGGAGTACACGCCGATCGTCCGGCCGCCGCCGTCTTCGGCGGCGCTGAGCGCCACCTGCAGTCGCACCTCGCCCCGCTCGGGCAGTACGAGCGGCGCGGTGAGCGTGAGTTCCTCCACCAGGCCGCAACCGACCTCGGCGGCCGCCCGTACGGCCAGCTCGACGAAGGCCGTGCCGGGGAACAGCACCTGTCCGGCCACCACGTGGTCGGCCAGCCACGGGTGCGCGGCCGTCGAGACCAGGCCGGTGAACAGGAATCCACCGGTGTCGGGCAGTTCAACGGCCGCGCCGAGCAGCGGGTGTCGCGGCCGGTCCAGTCCGGCGGAGGCGACGTCGCCCACGGCCGCGGCGGGTTCGGACCAGTACCGCTCCCGCTGGAACGCGTAGGTCGGCAGGTCCACCCGGTGAGCCGCCGTACCGGAGAACAGCTCCGGCCACCGCACCGGCGTCCCGTGCACGTACAGCCGGGCGGCCGCCGCCAGTGCCGCGGCCTCCTCTCCGCGGTCCTTGCGCAGGATGGGGAAGGCGACCGGTCCCGACAGGTTCTGGTGGACGAGTGCCGACAGCCCGCCGTCCGGACCGAGCTCCAGGAACGTCTCCGCCCCCGCCGCCCCGGCGGCGCGGATCGCGTCGGCGAAGCGCACCGGACGCGCGACGTGGTCCACCCAGTACTCCGGCGAGCACAGGTAGGCGGCGTCGACCGGCCCGCCGGTCACGGTGGAGATGATCGGCGTTCCCGGACGGTGGAAGGTCAGCCCTTCGACGATCTCCCGGAACTCCGCCAGCATGGGCTCCATCAGCGGCGAGTGGAACGCGTGGCTCACCCGCAGGCGGACGGTCCTGTCGAAGCGCGCGGCGACTCGCAGGACGGCGTCCTCGGCTCCGGCGATCACGACGGACGACGGACCGTTCACCGCGCCGATGACGACCCCGTCCTCCAGCACCGGCTCGACCTGCGCCTCGCCGGCCTGGACGGACACCATCGCCCCGCCCTCGGGCAGGCGCTGCATCAACCGGCCCCGGGCGGCGACCAGCGTGCAGACGTCGTCCAGCGACAGCACACCGGCCACGTGGGCGGCGGCGATCTCGCCGATCGAGTGCCCCACCAGGAAGTCCGGTGTCACGCCCCAGGACTCGACCAGGCGGAAGAGTGCCACCTCGATCGCGAAGAGCGCCGGCTGGGCGTACTCGGTGCGGTCCAGTGGCGCGGCGTCCGCGCCGAACATCACCTCAATCGGGGACCTCTCCAGCCTGTCGGCCAGTCGCGCGAACACGTCGTCCAGCGCGCGGGCGAAGACCGGGAACCGGGTGGCGAGATCGCGGCCCATCCCGATCCGCTGCGCGCCCTGCCCCGCGAACAGCACCGCCAGCGGGCCGGGGGCGCCGGCGACGCCGCGCGCCACCTCGGCCACGCCGTCGCCTCCTGCCAGCAGCACCGCCCGGTGGGCGAATTCCGAGCGGGCCGTCACCAGCGAGTAGCCGATGTCGGCCGGCCCCACTCCGCTCTCGGCCACGGAGGACGTCAGCCGATCGATCTGGGCGTCGAGCGCGGCCTCGGTCCTGCCGGAGACCACCCAGGGCACCACGGTGGACGTCCCCGGTGTCGTACCGGGCGTCGTACCGGACCCGGAGGGCTCGTCCTGTCCGGACGGCTGCTCGACGATCACGTGCGCGTTGGTGCCGCTGATCCCGAACGACGACACCCCGGCCCGGCGGGGCCGCCCGGTCTCCGGCCACCCGGCGCGCTCGGTCACCAGATCGGCCGCGCCGGCCGACCAGTCCACGTGCGACGTGGGGGCGTTGACGTGCAGGGTTCGCGGCACGATCCCCTGCCGCATGGCCATCACCATCTTGATCACGCCCGCGACCCCCGCGGCCGCCTGGGTGTGACCGATGTTCGACTTGATCGACCCGAGCAGCAGCGGCCGGTCCCGGTCCTGACCGTACGTCGCCAGCAGGGCCCCGAGCTCGATCGGGTCGCCCAGCCTGGTGCCCGTACCGTGCGCCTCCACCACGTCCACGTCCGAGGGGGAGAGCCCGGCGCCGGCCAGTGCCTGCCGGATCACCCGCTGCTGGGAGACGCCGCTGGGAGCGGTCAGGCCGTTGGAGGCGCCGTCGGAGTTGACGGCCGACCCGCGGAGCACGGCGAGCACCCGGTGGCCGTTGCGGCGGGCGTCCGACAGGCGTTCCAGCACCAGCACGCCGACGCCCTCGGCCCATCCCGTGCCGTCGGCGGCGTCGGCGAACGCCTTGCACCGCCCGTCCGGGGAGAGGCCGCCCTGCTTGGCGAACTCCAGGAAGATGCCCGGCGTCGACATGACGGTGACCCCGCCCGCCAGTGCCAGCGAGCACTCCCCCGACCGCAGCCCCTGCGCGGCCAGGTGCAGGCCGACCAGCGACGACGAGCACGCGGTGTCCACCGTGATCGCGGGGCCTTCCAGCCCCAGGGTGTACGCCACCCGGCCGGACAGGACGCTGGGCGAGGTGCCCGTCAGCGTGTAGCCTTCGGCGTCGCCGGACGCCTCGTGCATCCGGACCCCGTAGTCCTGCGCCATCGCGCCGAGATACACGCCGGTCCGGGTGCCGTCCAGCGACGACGGCGGGATTCCGGCCCGCTCCACCGCCTCCCAGGTAACCTCCAGCGCCAGCCGCTGCTGCGGGTCCATCGCCAGCGCCTCACGCGGCGAGATCCCGAAGAACGCGGCGTCGAAGTCCCCCGCGTCGTGGAGGAAGCCGCCGGGGTGGTCCGCGGCGAGGTCCCCCATCCGCCAGCCGCGGTCGGCGGGCAGCGCCGACACGGCGTCCACACCGGCGTCGACCAGCCGCCACAGGCTTTCCGGCGAGTCGATCCCGCCCGGGTAGCGGCAGGCCATCCCGATGATCGCGATGGGCTCGTCGGCCGTCGGAGGAGAGGCCACCGGCTCCGGCGGCAGGGGGCCGGAACCGGTGGCGGCTGTGGACCCCAGGAAGGCGGCGAGTCTGGCCGGCGTGGGGTGATCGAAGAGAGCGGTGGCGGTCAGCGCCGGCCCGTCGGCCGAACCGAGCCGGGCGGTGAGCTCGACGAGCATCGCGGAGTCGAAGCCGAGTTCCTTGAAGGGCAGGCCGAGATCGATCCCATCGGGGTCGTAGGTGCCGAGGACCGCCGCGCACGCGTCGCGGACCAGGTCCAGCGGGTCGCCGGAGCCGGGCCGCCGGCCGGCGTCCGGTCCTTCGTCGGCCGCCGTGACCGGCTCCGTCCGCGGCCTCGCCTCCTGCCGCTGTCGTTCCGGGCCGGGTTCCTCCAGCCAGTGGCGGTCACGCTGGAACGCGTACGTCGGCAGCTCGACCCGGGACCCCGCGGGCAGGAACCTCTCCCAGCCGATCTCCACCCCGTTCACGTGGAGCTCGGCGAGCGAGGTCGTCACCCGGGAGAGCCCGGCGTTGTTCCTCTGGAGGGTGCAGACGGCCACCGCCGGACGGCCGGCGGTCCGCGCGTTCTCCTGGATGCTGCCGACCAGTACCGGGTTCGGGCTCACCTCGATGAAGAGACCGAACCCGTCGGCCAGCAGCCGCTCGACCGCGCCCTGGAAGTCGACCGGCCGGCGCAGGTTGCGGTACCAGTAGTCACCGTCGAGCTCCGCCGTGTCCAGCGAGGCGCCAGTCACCGTCGAGTAGAAGGAGATCGCCGAGCTGCGCGGCCGGATCGACGCCAGCAGCGGTGCCAGGCGCTCCTCGATCTGCTCGACGACGGAGGAATGCGAGGCGTAGTCGACGTTGACCCGGCCCATCTGCACCGTGTCCGCCCACTCGGCCCTCATCTCGGCCAGCGCCTCGTTGTCCCCGGACACCACCACGGAGGACGGGCCGTTCACGACGCCGACGGACAGGCGGCCCGCCCAGCGGGCCAGCCGCTCCTCCACGACCTCCCGAGGGAGTCCCACCGAGACCATGCCGCTCCTGCCGGAGAGGATCTCGGTGATCAGCTTCGACCTGGCGGTCACGAGCCGGGCGCCGTCCTCCAGCGACAGCGCGCCCGCGACACACGCGGCGGCGACCTCCCCCTGCGAGTGGCCCACCACCGCGGCCGGTTCCACGCCGTACGACCGCCACAGCGCCGCCAGGGAGACCATGATCGCCCAAAGCACCGGCTGGATCACGTCGGCGCGTTCCCTGGGCGGGCTACCGGGTTCCTCCCGCACGACGCTCGTCAGCGACCAGTCGACGAACGGCGCCAGCGCCGCCTCGCATTCCGCCATGGCGGCGGCGAACACCGTCGACGAGTCGAGCAGCTCCACCCCCATCCCGGCCCACTGCGATCCCTGACCGGGAAAGACGAAGACCTGCTGGCCGGGGCGTTGCCACACGCTGTCCAGCGGCGTGGTGTGCTGACCGAGCCCGAAGACCAGCCGCATCTGGTCCAGGCGCTCCACCCGGCTGGAGAGCACTTCGCCGGAACCGGGATCGACGTCGGTCCTGCCGCGCACCAGCCCCGGCGCGGAGCGCCCCGCCGCCAGCGCTTCCAGCCCGTGGAGCAGTTGCTCGCGCCCGTCCCCGATGACGACCGCTCGATGGCGCAGGCCGGCCCGCGTGGTCGCCAGCGAGAAGGCCACGTCTCCGGTGGAGAGGTCCTCCCGTTCCCTGACGTGCTGGGCGAGCCGGGCCGCCTGTGCCCGCAACGCGCTCTCGGTGTGGCCGGACAGCGACCAGGACACCGGTGACGACGTCTCCGGCTCGGGCCGCTCCTCGATGCCCTCGGGTACGGAGGCCGGGCGGGTGCGCTCTGGGGCGGAGGTCAGCACGACGTGGCAGTTGGTGCCGCCGAGGCCGAACGACGAGACGCCCGCGACGATCCGCCCATCGCCGTCTCCGTCATCGTGGCTCGCGGGCCACGGCGTCGGAGACGCCACCACCCGCAGGTTCCATTCGTCGAAGCGGATCTCGGGGTTCGGCCGCTCGAAGTTCAGGCTCGGCGGCAGCAGCCGGTGCTCGATGGCCAGCACGGTCTTGAGCAGCCCGACGATGCCGGCGGCGCCCTCCAGGTGGCCGACGTTGGTCTTGGCCGATCCCACCCACAGCGGCGCGTCCGAGCGGTCCGCGCCGTGCACCGCGCCGAGCGCGCTGGCCTCGACGGGATCGCCCACCCTGGTGCCGGTGCCGTGCAACTCGACGTAGCCGACGCTCGCCGGGTCCACGCCGGCGCGCCGGTAGGCCGACCGCAGCACCCGCTCCTGCGCCCGGGAGCTCGGGGTGGTGAGCGCCTCGCCGGAACCGTCGTTGTTGACCGCGCTGCCCGCGATGACGCAGTGCACGTGGTCGCCGTCCGCGAGGGCGCGCGACAGCGGCTTGAGGAGAACGATGGCACCACCCTCGCCGCGGACGTAACCGTTCGCCCGCGCGTCGAAGGTGAAGCACCTGCCGTCCGGGGACAGCGCGCCGAGTTCTGCGGCCGCCAGGGCGCCCTCCGCGGCGAGGTTGAGCTGGACCCCGCCCGCGAGGGCCATGCTGGACTCGCCGCTGCGGATGCTCTCGCAGGCGAGGTGCACGGCCACCAGCGATGACGACTGTCCCGTGTCCACGGCCATGCTCGGGCCGGTCAGGGCCAGGAAGTGCGACACCCGGTTGGCCAGGATGCTGCGGTTGACGCCCGTGAGCGAGTGATGGCCGATTCCCGCCGCGCCGCTCCGGCGGCTCAGCAGCGCGTAGTCGTCGGCCATCACGCCGATGAACACGCCGACGTCGGTGCCGCGGAGGGAGTCGGGCGCGGTACGCGCGTTCTCCAGGGCCTCCCAGCCGAGCTCCAGCGTCAGCCGCTGCTGGGGATCCATCGCGCGGGCCTCGCGGGGGGAGATCCCGAAGAACCCGGCGTCGAACCGGTCGATCCCTTCCAGGAACGCGCCGTGGACACCGGGACCGAGCTCCGTCTCCGTGCTCCAGCGGCCGGTGGGCACCGTGGACACGGCGCTCACACCGTCGCGCAGCAGCCGCCAGAACTCCGCGGGACCTGGCGCGGAGGGCAGCCGGCAGGACACTCCGACGATCGCGACGCGATCGTCATCCGTGCCGGAGTCATGGCCAGGCATGGACTCGGATCGATTCACGCGCCGCTCCCCATACACGTCGTCATGCCGACATGCGGAAACCCGATTCGCCGCCCAGCAGGGGCGGGCGCTCGGATCGCCGCATCCGGCTCGTGGCCTCACGGCCAGCACGAACTATGCCGATCACACGCTGCGCGTTTCACTAGTTGTGTTGCGCCGCAGGTCAGGCCGCGCGAAAAAGACGGTGCGGGCGTGACCGCGCCCCGGTGACGCGGAAGGAGCCGCCTTCGGCGCCTCATCAGGCCAGGCGTCCCACCGGCCACGCCCCCGCGCCGTTCGTGAGCCGGCCCGGTCTCATGCCCCGTGGCGCGCGGATCCTAGTGTTTTCACGAGTGCCACCCGGGTTCTTCTGTAGTCGACCCGGCGCGTGTCCGGAGAGTCCCGCGTCGCAGCGCGGCGGGGAAGGCGGGACTTTCTGAGCGCCTCTTATCGCCCCGTGCCGACGAGCCGGCTGGCTGATGAGTGAGGAACTCCATGACGTTCGAATATCAGGTGTCAAAGCCGTACCTCGCAGGACGGGAACTGGAGTACCTCACCGAGGCCGTCCGCTCCGGCTGGATATCCTCGCAGGGCCCCTTCGTCAGGCGCTTCGAGGAGGAGTTCGCCCAGTACAACGGCGTCTCGTACGGCGTCGCGTGCTCCTCGGGCACGACCGCTCTCACCCTCGCGCTGCGGGCGCTCGGAGTCGGCCCCGGCGACGAGGTCCTGGTGCCCGAGTTCACCATGGTCGCCACCGCGTGGGCGGTCACCTACACCGGCGCGGTGCCGGTGTTCGTGGACTGCGCCGACGATCTCAACATCGACGTCTCGCTGATCGAGGCTCGGATCACCCCTCGTACCAAGGTCATCATGCCGGTGCACGTCTACGGCCGGCGGTGCGACATGGACGCGATCATGAAGCTCGCGCACGAGTACAACCTGAGGGTGGTGGAGGATTCGGCGGAGGCGCACGGCGTGCGCCCGGTGGGCGACATCGCGTGTTTCTCGCTGTTCGCCAACAAGATCATCACTGCCGGTGAGGGGGGTGTCTGCGTCACGAACAGCGAGCAGCTCGCCCAGCAGATGGCCCACCTGCGCAGCATGGCCTTCAGCAAGGAACACGACTTCATCCACAAGAAGCTGGCCTACAACTTCCGCATGACCAACATGCAGGCCGCGGTCGCCCTGGCCCAGCTGGAGCAGATCGACGAGATCCTCGCCATCCGCAAGCGGATCGAGAACCACTACGACAGCGGGCTCGACGGCATCGACGGGATCACCCTCATGCCGCCCCGCGACGTCCTGTGGATGTACGACATCCGGGCGGAGCGGCGGGAGGAGCTGCGGGAGTTCCTGGCCGACGCGGGGATCGAGACCCGGCCGTTCTTTCAGCCCATGAGCCGTCAGCCGATGTACCGGACCCCGGACTGGCCGTCGCTGAACGCCGCCCGGTTCGCGGCCGACGGCCTCTACCTGCCCACCGACCCCGGGCTGAGCGAGGCCGACCAGGACTGGGTGATCGGGAAGGTACGCGAGTTCTACCTTTGAACTCCTCCCCGGCCTGAAGGCCGTGGATTTTTCCCGTCGCGTCGGGTTAAGCGGCGCGCGGGGGTTGACGCGTAGAGGCCACGCGGCGCAGCTGACCGGCCGGATCCGCTCGCGGTCGCTCCGGCGTCACCCGCCTGTACGTCGCTTCAGACGTCCACCCGCCGGAACTCCGGCCACAGCTCCGGCCAGGAGGCCCGCGGATCGCGGCACCGCCAGATGGGCGTGCCGACCTCCAGGCCACGGTCGATGTCCACGGTGGCCACCTGCTGTACGTCGCCGAAGTACGTTCGCAGCCGCTCGCCCTCGTCGCCGACGTACAGCACCGTACCGGCCTCCCGGGGTGGCCCGCTGAAGTACCAGTAGCCGCGGCTGCCGCTGTACGGCTTCGGTAGCCCTCGCTCGCCGCCGTAGAACTCGATGGCGGCGGCCTGCCAGTAAGTTCTGGTGATCACTACGGCGTCCCGCCGTTCGTCCGGCGGCAGTGTCCGGTACGCCCGGCTGACGGCGTCGGTGAACTCCGGCCAGCCGAACTGGCCGATCGTGATGATGTTGACGCCGGGGTTCTCGCCGGCCTTGGGCTGTTGCACCCAGGCCTCGGGGAGGACCGGCAGCCAGTAGAGGGACGGCAGCACCGACAGCGCGAAGACCGGCCAGGTGGGCACCCAGCGCCACCAGCGCGCCGGACGGCGCCGCTGCAGTTCGACCGCGGCCGCGGACCACAGCACCGGGAACAACCCGGTCACGTAGTACCACCGGCCACCGGCCAGCCAGAAGATCAGGATCACCGCGACGGCGGCCACGCCGTAGAACCGGTAGGGCTTGAGCAGCGGGGACCGCAGCAGCCGCCACAGGCCGTACCAGGCCAGCACGGCCCCGACCAGCAGGCCGGGCTGGGCGAGCACGAGCGGGAGGAACAGCGCGCGTCCACCGTTCAGGCTCACCTCCTCGGACACCGTCCGGACCATCTCGAACTGCGGCCATCCGTTGCCGGCCTGCCAGGCGAGCCCGGGAAGCATCGTCAGCAGGGTGATCGCGGCACCGGCCCACAGCAGCGGTCTGCGCGGCAGGTCCCGTGGCCCCACCGCGAGCGCGGCCGCTGCCAGCGCCAGCCACAGCACCGGGATCAGGAACTTGACCTGCAGGGCGACGGCCGTGGCGAGACCCGCCCACAGCAGCGGGCGGTCGTCGGGCCGCTCCTCCTCACGCAGCCGGACCCAGCGGACCACCAGCCATGAGACCACCGCCCACAGGAACGCGTCGAAGGCGTTCGTGGCCAGGAGGTGACCGTTGACGACCATGCCGATGGCGGACACCGCGGCGGTCATCACCTGCGCCCGGCGCCGGCCGCCCAGTTCCCGGGCGATCTGAGTGGCGACGACGACCCCCAACGCGGTGAGCACCGTCGCCGGAAGTCGCAGCGCGACAAGGGATCCGGGAAACAGCGTGTCCATCACGTGTGCGATCAGCGGCAGTAATGGCGGCTGATCGGCGTATCCCCAGTTCAGATGCCCGCCGGCCGCCACGAAGTACAGCTCGTCGGCGAAGTAGCCGTATCGGCCACTCGTCACCAGCAGCAGCACCGCGACCGCTCCGGCGATGACCGACACGGGACCCCAGGCGAGAGGTGCGATCGTGCCCGGAGGCCGGGTGGCCTCCACAGTCGCCGCCGACGCCTTCACCACAGGCTCGCCCATCCGTCACCCACCCTGTTCTTCCTTAAGCTACGACGACCCACCGCGAAATGGTCAGGACATGGAGAACTCGGGCGAGTAGATGTCAAGCCAATAATACATGTCGACTATCTTGTCCAGCAGAAGCTTGTCTCCATGCGACATCTTCGATGAGTCCATTTCCACAATGGACTTCAGCCATTCTCGGTTGAACAGCGTGAACAGCGGACTATGCGCATCCGCCAGCACCTCTTTGGCCTGAATTTGCAGGGTGCTCGAATAGCGAACGTCATGCATCATTGTCGGGTAGCCACTCTTCACCCGACTGGCCACCGACGGCGGAAGCAGATCCTTTACGGCGTGCCTCAGCAGGCTCTTCTCCCTGCCGTCGAACGACTTGAGCTTCCAGGGCGTGTTGTAGACATACTCGACGAGACGGTGATCGCAGTACGGAACTCGCACCTCAAGGCCGACCGCCATGGAGAGGCGGTCCTTACGGTCGAGCAGCATCCGCAGGAACCGGGTCAGGTGCATGTGGAACATGACACGCATCTGACGCTCGACCCGCGACGCGCTGTCGAGGTGATCGACAGCCGCCACCGCCGTCGCGTATTGATCCCCCAGGTAGCTTTCCAGTTTCATGGCCGCCAGTGCCTCCGCCATGAAAGGCATGACGGTGGAGGCACTGGGCTGCGAGTTGAGCACCGTCGCCATCCAAGGAAAGATGGGGAGCGCGCGGATGTCGTTGTGGAACCATTGGTAGCCACCGAAGTTTTCGTCCGCCGCCTCGCCGGACAGGGCCACCGTCGACTCATTGCGTATTTCTCGAAACAGCCTGTACATTGAGATGTCTGATTCACCGAACGCGTTCGGCGTGTCTCGTGCCGTGATCACGGAACGGCGAATGGCCGGATCGGCCAGATCTTCCGCGCTCAGTACCACCTGCCGGTGTACCGGCTTGATCAGGTCGACCATGTCCTTGACGAACGGCGCGTCCGGGGTGCTCCGAAACATATCCGCCTTGAAGCGGTCGACGTGATCGACGAAGTCGACCGAGAACGTACGTAGCCGTTCACCGCTCGCGGCCAGCCTGGGCGACGCGAGACTGGCGATCGCGCTGGAATCCAACCCACCGGAGAGCAGAACACACTGGGGCACGTCGGAGATCAACTGTCGGCTGACGGTGTCGTTGAGCAACTGCCGCACTTGTTCGACCGTGCTCTTCTGGTCATCGGTGTGCGGCGCCGTTTGGAGCCTCCAGTACGTCCTGTTGCGGATTCCGCTCGCCTGGACGGTGACGATCGTGCCCGGCTCGACCTCGTGCATCCCCTTCCAGATCGCCTGGCCCTGTCCGATGCCGGTCACCGCCGTGCGTATCCCGTCGATGTCGACGGCCTTGCGAGCGAGCGGGTTGGCCAGAATCGCCTTCGGTTCCGATCCGAACAGCACACCGTCGCGAGTCGGGTAGTAGTAGAGCGGCTTCACTCCCAGCCGGTCACGGATCATGACAAGCTTCTGGTCACGGGAATCCCAGATGGCGAATGCGAACATCCCGTTGAGGTGGTCGGCGACGCCTTCCCCCCATTCGAGATAACCGTGCAACACGACCTCGGTGTCGCTCGCGGTACGGAACCGGTGCCCTCGGGCCTGCAACTCCCTGCGCAGTTCGATGAAGTTGTAGGTCTCGCCGCTGTACACCAGGACCACCGGCCCGTTCGGCGTGGCGAACTCCATCGGCTGCACGCCACCGTCCAGGTCGATGACCGCCAGTCTTCGATGACCGAGCGCGGCGTGCCGTTGAAGCCATGTTCCGGAGGCGTCGGGCCCGCGTAGCGCCATGGTGGCGGTCATCGCGTCGATCGTGGCCTGCCGTTCGGTCAGATCCGCGTCATAGGACACCCAGCCGGTGATCCCGCACATAACCGGTTCTCTCCTTGTCCGTCAAAGAAATCGACCGCGGCTCTCATGAGCGGTCTGCCCGGTTGGATCCCGGCAGACCGCTGATGAAGGTCGAGGGGCCTACCGCGGACCTGGCCTTTCACCGGGGGCGGCCCATACTCGACACTCGCCTGTCGGCTGGAGGCTTGGACGACATCGGGGAGATGTCATCGTCCACCCCCGCCCCGGTAACGCAGACACCGGCCCCGGCACCCTACTGAAACCTGATGTTATGGACGCTTAGCTAGGAAAATACCTACTTAACCCGCAAATTCGATGTTATCTGTGATCACACCTCTGACCTGGGAGAACAGAGAAATTCTGTGCCCATGGAAGCGCGGTGCCCAGAAAACGGGCGCCGTGCCCGAAAGAATCGGTCGGGCCGTTAACACCCGACCACGCACCGGGGGCGAGCATCCGCACATCACCCGCATCGACGCCGCGAATCTAATGATTTCCGGGAATCGGTCACACCAGGATGTGCCGGACAGGAAAACAAGATCGCTGCTCGGATCCTTCGCACATGTCACTTCGGCAGCCGATCCAGGGAGGCAATCAAGGGTGAACCCGACTTCGACCGCCACCGACCCGGCCCTTGACCATCTGACTGTGACGCGATGCGCGCCCTCATAGCAACCGTCGGCTCGGAGGGGGACGTCCAGCCTTTTCTCGCCCTCGGAAAGCGCCTGCTCGCGGAGGGTCACGACGTCGTGTTCTCGGCCTCCGACAGCTACACCGCACGCGCCGACGCTGTCGGTGTTCCTTTCGTCGGCAGGCCGACCTGGAACGAGACGGAATTCCAGGCGAATTACCTCCGCATCATCAGCGAGAAGAACAAGCTGCGACAACTGACCGTCGTGATCGAATTCCTGGCGCAGGAGCAGCGTTCCGCGGTACCTCAGCTGATGGCGCTAGCGCGTGAGGCCGATGTCGTCATCCACTCACCGCTGTCCATCGGCGCGGTCGCCGCGGCACGCGCGGTCGGCACGCCCCACGTGAGCGTGCACCACACCTGGCCGCTGCGCCGAGCACGCGGGCATGGCCCGACCAATGTCAATCTCGGGCCCGTCGGCAACGCCCTCGCCTGGTCGATCACCGGCTCGGGAATCAGGCTCGCGACCGACAAGCTCCTCAACCCTGTCGTCGCCGCGGCCGGCCTTCCCCCCTGGCGCGACATTCTCTTCGACGCGAGCCATTCGCGCCTGCTCAACCTCATCGCCATCAGCCCGCACGCCCTTGAGCGCGATCCGCTCTTCGGCCCCACCTACCGCAACACGGGATACTGGTTTCTCGACGAGCCGGGCTACGTGCCCCCGGACGACCTCGCGGCGTTCGTGGCCGACGAGCCGCCGGTCGTGATCGGCTTTGGCTCGAACAACGGGTTCGACGCCCACGCGGTCACGAAGCAGCTGCTCGACGCGGTTCGCGGCCTGGACCGACGCGTCGTCCTGCAGTCCGGCTGGGCGGGGCTCGGAGACCAGGAACTCCCGCCCCATGTCTTTTTGGCGGACTTCGTCCCGCACGGGTGGCTCTATGCCCGCGCCGCGTGCGTCGTCCATCATGGGGGGGCCGGTACGACCGCGGCGGCGTTCCGTGCCGGTATCCCGCAGGCGATCGTGTGGCTCCAAGGCGATCAGCTCCACTGGGGAAGAAGGATCGCGCAACTCGGCGTCGGGCCACCTCCTCGTTCCCAGCACGCCCTCAAGGCCGGCTGGTTGCGAGGCGCGCTCGACAGCCTGCTCAACAACAGCGATATGGCCGCCCGTGCCCGGGTGCTGGGCACCGCGATCCGTGAAGAGGACGGAACGGGTATGGCGGTTCGCGCGATCGAGAAGATGTTCACGGCCAGGTGAGGGTGGCCCTGTTGGCAGCGACTCCGCCGCCATCCACACCGCACACGAAACCCGCGCGGCGAAGCACATGACCTGGGCGCGACCGCGTTACCGGGGTGCGGAGAGCAGCGATCGAAGGCATCGAGAGTATCCGTACGGCGGGCCGTCAAAGATCGCATCACCGCGCGAGGTGCCCCTCACACCAACCCGCGAACCGTCACCGGGACTTCCGGTCGCGACCCCTACGCGTCACCAAGGGACTCCCACCAGGATCGGTTCTCCCGGTACCAGGTGACAGCGTCCGCGAGTCCCTCCTTGAAATCGATCACGGGTTCGTACCCGATCTCCTCGGTGATCTTCCCGTGGTCCAGCGAGTACCGGTAATCCTGGACCCGCCGGTCCGGCACGTAGCGAACCCGGTCCCAGTCGGCCCCGGCCAGTTCGAGCAGCAGGCCGGTCAGCTCACGGTTGGTGAGTTCTATCCCGCCGCCGATGTTGTAGATCTCGCCGGCGCGGCCCTTGTCGAGGACCATGGAGATGCCACGGCAGTGGTCGTCGACGTGCAGCCACTCGCGGACGGCGCTGCCATCGCCGTGCAGGGTGAGGTCACGCCCCTGGAGCAGGCGGGTGACGAAGCGAGGGATGATCTTCTCCGGATACTGCCGGGGTCCGTAGTTGTTGGAGCATCTGGTGATCGACAGGTCCAGCCCGTAGGTGCGCCAGTGCGATCGGGCGAGGCAGTCACTGGCCGCCTTCGACGCCGAGTACGGGTTGTTGGGTTCGAGCCGGAACCGTTCCGTCCACGATCCCTGCTCGATCGACCCGTACACCTCGTCGGTGGACACGTGCACGACACGCTGGATCCCGTTCATCCCGCACTGTTCGAGAAGCCGGTGGGTGCCCATCACGTTGGCCCAGACGAACGGCTCCGCGTCGTCCACCGCCCTGTCGACGTGCGACTCGGCGGCGAAATGCACGACCCCGTCGTGCCCTGGCACGAGATCGGCCAGCAGTTCCCGGTCGCAGATGTCACCGCGTACGAAGGTCAGCCTCGGATGTTCCTCGGGCAGGTTCTCCCTCCTGCCGGCATAAGTCAGCTTGTCCAGAACGGTGATTCGGGTGTCCTCGTGGCCGGGATATCGACCTTCCAACATTGACCGAACGAAATGGGATCCGATGAACCCAGCTCCGCCAGTGACCAGAATTCGCATCTGATACTCCTTCATCCGCGTTACCTGCCTCGCCTCCGGCGGACAACTCGGACGGAAACACGGTGTCGGCGATCATGTGATTCCCCCAGACCAAGGGGTTCCGTTCAGGTGATTGTGCCTCAGCCGATCAGGTAATTCCCCTAGTGTTGTCGGACGTAAGCTCCGACCGCCGGCCGATCGAGGACTGGTCGTGAGCTGTCGAAACGCCTTCCGGCAGATCGAGCGCGGGCCACGGCGGCCGGGCGACCCGACAGCTGGAGGGAGAGAACGCTGATGGACACCACCAGCCGGTGCCTGGTGTGCGGGGCCGACCGTCTGGAGGAGGTGGTCTCGCTCACCCCGACTCCGCCCGCCAACGACATCGCGCCCACGGCCGAGCTGGCCCGATCCCAGGACCGATACCCGCTGGACCTCGTGCGCTGCGCCGGATGCGGCCTGGTCCAACTGGTGGACGTCGTTCCCCGGTCGGCGCTGTTCGCCGACTACCGGTACGCCACGGGTGCCGCTCCCGCCCTCGTCGACCACTGCCGCGCGCTGGCCACCCGGGTCACGGATCGACTGGGGCTGACCGCCGGGGCGAAGGTGCTCGAAATCGGCTCGAACGACGGCACCCAACTGAGCTTCTTCGCCGAGCGCGGCATGCGGGTGCTCGGTGTCGACCCGGCGGTCGAGCTGGGGGTCTACGCGCAGGAACAGGGGATTCCGACGCTGATCACGCATTTCGGTGTGGAATCGGCTGAGAAGATATTGAGTGACATCGGGCCCGTTGACGCGGTGTTGGGCAGCAATGTGCTCGCCCATGTCAACGACGTGAACGGAGTTCTCCGCGCGATCCGCCTGCTCCTCAAACCGGGTGGTGGTGCCGTCATCGAGGTCGCGCACGTCCTGCCGATGGTCCAGCACGGTATCTTCGAGTTCGTCTACCACGAGCACCTTTCGTACTTCTCCCTACACGTGCTGGCACAGGCGGCCAAGGCGAACGGCCTCGCGGTGTTCGACGCCGAGCTCATCCCGACCCAGGGAGGCTCATTGCGCTGCTGGATAGGCCGCGACGACGAGGCCCGCCCCGCGACGGCCGAATTCGACCGGATCTTGCAGGCCGAGGTCAACGCGGGGGTGCCCGACGGCAGCTTTCTCGACGGCTTCGCGAACCGCGTCGACCGGGTCTGCACGACCCTCAACGACGTGCTGGGCGGTCTGTCGAGAGTCGGTCGGCGGATCTGCGGGTACGGCGCGTCGGCGCGGGCCGTCACCCTGCTCTCCCAGGCCGGGGTGGGCGCTGAGATCGCCTGGATCGTCGACGACAACCCGCGCAAGGTGGGCAAGTTCACGCCGGGCGACGGCATCCCCATCGTGAGCTCCGAACGGCTGGTCGCGGACGCGACCGACTACTGCGTGCTGTTCGCCTGGAACTTCGAGGCCAGTATCCGCGCCCGGTCGGCGGCGTTCGCAGCAGCCGGCGGCGCGTTCGTCGTGCCGTTCCCGGAGCTGTCCGTCAAGTGAAGTGGTTAGCCGGATGATCCCATTGGCCTGGAATGTCGCATGACGATCGTCTGGAGGAACTGACGTGCACGTCCTGGTCACCGGAGGTCTGGGCTATCTCGGCCATGCGGTCACCCATGATCTTCTCGCCGCCGATCACCGGGTCACCGTCCTGAGCCGGAGCCGCGCGGACGCACGGCGGCACGCCGACGCCGGCCTGGTGGAAGGCGATGTCCGGGACCGCGGCCGAATCCGGGAAATAGTCGCCGCCGGGCGCTTCGACGCGGTATGCCACCTCGCCGCGGTGTCCCGAGGGCGGGACTCGTTCGCCGACCCGCTGACGTACTACGACGTGAACGTGGTCGGCACCCTCAACCTCCTCATGGCGCTCGACAACGTCCGTGAATCGGTGCCGCCGACTCGATTCGTGTTCGCATCGACCGACAAGATTTACGGCTCGCAGTATGTCGGCGCCCTGGGCGAGGATCTGGCCCCCCACCCGGAAAGTCCCTACGCGGCATCGAAGGTCGGGGCGGAACAGCTCGTCGCGGCGTACGCCGCCACTGGAGCGATCGGCGCGATCACGCTGCGGTGCTTCAACATCGCCGGGACGGCCAATGGGCGCACCGACACCGACACCGCGCGTATCATCCCGAACGTATTCCGCGCGCTCACCGGCGAGTTGCCGTACATCACACTCAACGGCGACGGATCCGCGGTCCGCGACTTCGTCCACATCCTCGACGTGGCGGCAGCGCTGCGACTGTCGCTCGCCGCCGTGAGGGTGGGCGAGCACCGCGTCTACAACATAGGCAGCGGCGCCGCGTCCAGCATGGCGCAGGTCGTGGCGACAGCGGAAGCCGTGACCGGCCTTCAGGTGCCGGTCCGAAGGGCGCTGCCCAAGCCGGAGCCGCAGACCCTGACGGCCGACAACAGCCGCGCGGTGAAAGAACTCGGATGGCTTCCCGAGCGATCGGGCCTTGCCGAGCTGATCGCCGACGCATGGAGCACCTGGCACGCCTGACGATCCGGCTCGGGGTGGCGATACGAAACTCCTGAACTATATTCGGTCAGGTTGACGTAAGAGGCCTCTCACATCGGCTTCTCGGCGACGACAATGACGTAGTCCATGTTGGCGAATCTCCGTCGCATGCGTGTGTCATCGGCCAGTTCACGATGCAACCAGCGGCGGTAGCCCCAGGTGGCGTTCTGCTGAAATTCCGGGGCATCAAGCTTCCGTTCCGCCCATCTGCACCACTGTTCGTACACATGGGTGCGGATGGAGGTCAACCGGGCGTTGACGAACCCGGCGGACCGGAGGCGGGCAAGATACTCGTTGCCGTCATGCCAGTTTTCTCTGGGGACTGTGGGGGAGAAAAGATCTTCGCGGCTGTAGTCGTTCAACGGCAGGATATCCGCCGTCGCGAGCACCCCGCCGGGTCGAAGGATGTGGTGAGCCTGGCGGAAGAATTCTTCCCTGGGCCGGAAATGCAAGGCCGACTCCAGGGCGACCACCCGGTCGAAGCTGCTGGGCTCGAACGTCATCGCGGTTGCCGACCCCTCCTGGAAGATCAGCCGATCGCTCAGACCACGTTCGCGGGCTTTGGCCTGAGCAATCTGCACATGCGTTGGCGTTACGTTCAATCCAACGATCTTTGCCGGATTGTGCCGTTCCAACCACATAAAGTCCTGGTCGCCATAACCGAATCCGGCATCAAGGATGCGATCGCCCTCCTGAAAGCCGGCAGCGTCCGCCAACTTCTCTGCCAACGCCTGGCATGCGTCATCGAGCGTGTCGGCTTCACTGCGCCAGTAGCCGAAATTGAGGTACGAGCTGTGATCGTTCAGCGCGGTCCAGGTGCTCGGTGGAAAGATCTCATAGGCGCGTTTGGCACGGGTCTCGGGTGACGACAGGGCGAGCCTAACACTCCGGCCAAAGGAGAGTAGGTCCTGCCAGGCTGTGGGTCGCTGCGAGGTGGTCACGAGGGTCTCCTGGATATGTTCGTGCCTTCAGGTACGACGGGGCGGCGGACTGCGGACATTGACCACGTGGTTGATCGATGCGGTGAGCGGATGAAAAATCGTGAACGCCGGCAATCAATTGGACGCGGCGCGCATTACCCTTACACATTCCGCCCGGTAGATCTTCTTGTATGTGTTCGGCCGGCGCCAGAAACATGATCGCAACTCTGGTCCCGCGCTACGCCCCGAGTTCCAGGGCGATCTCCTCGTTCACCGCCTGCTGATGCCGGGTGAGGAAGAAGTGACCGCCGGAGAACACCCTGATGCGGAAACGCCCCGCGGTGTGCCGGCTCCAGGCCTCCGCTTCCTCGACCGTCGTCCTTGGGTCGGCGTCTCCGGTCAGCACGGTGATCGAACCACGCATGCTCCGCTCCGGATCTCCGCGGTAGGTCTCGATCGCGCGGTAGTCACCTCGCAGCGCGGGCAACGCCATCCGGAGGATCTCCTCATCGCCGAGCAGCCCGGCGTCCGTGCCGTTCAGCAGCTTGAGCTCGGCGACGATACCGTCGTCGTCGCGCCGGTGTACCGACTCGTCCCGCTGGGTGGACGGCCCGCGGCGTCCCGAGGCGATCAGCGTGTGGGGCGCGTTGACACCCTTCCCCTCAAGCCGGCAGGCCACCTCGAAGCCGATCACCGACCCCATGCTGTGACCGAAGAAGACCGTCGGCTTCTCCGACAGCGTGATCAGCTCGTCGACGATCCGATCCGCCAGAGTGCCGATGTCGGTGATGCACGGCTCCCGCAACCGATCCTGCCTCCCGGGGTACTGGATGGCCACCACATCGGCGCCCGGCGAGAACCTGGCCGAGACCGGACGGAAGAAGCTGGCCGATCCGCCCGCGTGCGGAAAGCACACCAGGCGCTTACCCGCCCCCGCTGCCGGATGGTAGCGACGGACCCATGCGGTGCTGACGTCGTCCGCGATACTCACGATCCGTTGAACCCTTCATCTCGCCGAATGCCACTCGGACCAGTGAAACCCATCGGCGACTCACAAAAACACTAGAAGCTGGGCCCGTGAGTCCCAGTCCGAGGCCGCCGACCTGTCCATAAGCCATGAAATCCGGTGATTTCCTGGTCTTTCGACATTTAGTGTCACCACTGGCCGTCGCTGCGCGCCGCCGCCGAGTCGCGCCGCCAGGTCGATCGGCTGGCCACCGTCCAGGTGCGCCTGATACGCGCCGTACAGAGGATGTCATGGACGCAGATAGCGGAAGCCCTCGGGGTCAGCAGGCAGGCGGCATACAAGCGCCTCGGATGGAGGAGGTTCTGCGCGGGCGGGTGCGACTGAGCAGCCTGGGCAGGTGGAGCTCGTGGCGGCCGCTGTTCGACCTGGTCCGCCCGCACAAGCACGTGCTGCTACTGGGTGGCGTGTTCACTTTGGTAGGCAGCTTCGCCGGGCTGGCGATGCCGATCCTCGCCAAGGGCGTGATCGACGCCTTCGGGAAAGGGGACGACCTCGTCGGCCCGGCGCTCGGGCTGTCGGTGATGGTCCTGCTGGCAGCCCTGCTCTTGGCGGCGGGGCGCTTCCTGCTGGAGCGGATGGGCGAGGGAATCGTGCTGACCTCGCGTATGAGTCTCGTTGATCGCATCCTGCGGCTCAAGGTGGCCGACGTGGACCGGCTCAAGCCGGGAGACCTGCTCTCCCGGGTCAGCTCCGACACCACGCTGCTGCGCGCCGTCTGCACGGAAGCGCTGGCCAGCTCGGTGAACGCGATCTTCATGTTCCTGGGTGCGGTGGTGCTGATGGCCGTCATCGACGGCCTGCTCCTCATCATCACGCTCGCGGTGGTCGCCCTGATCGGCCTCATAGCGGCGTCGATCGTGCCGCGCATCGGCCGGGCGTCGTTCCAGGCCCAGGTGGCCCTGGGCGAGATGAGCTCCATGCTCGACCGCGCTCTCCAGGCGTTCCGCACGGTCAAGGCCAACGGGGCCGAGTCACGCGAGATCACGGTGGTGGGCGTTGCGGCCTCCGAGGCACGTGACCGCGGCGTGACCGCCGCCGCGTGGACCTCGGTCACGAGCGTCGGCACCTGGCTGGCCACCCAGCTGGCGTTCCTCGCCGTGCTTGGAGTGGGCGGCGCGCGCGTCGCCAGCGGGTCGTTGGAGATCTCGTCGCTGGTCGCATTCCTCCTCTACCTGTTCTACCTGGTGTCCCCGATCGGGACGCTGATCGAGAACCTCACCCAGATGCAGAACGGCCTGGCCGCGCTAATCCGCATCCAGGAGATCTCCGAGCTTCCGTCCGAGCCGCCCATCCCCGAGACGCGAGAGCCGGAGAGCACCGACCCCGTCGGCCTCGTCTTCAGCGGCGTGGTCTTCCGGTACGGCGAAAACCGGTCGATCGTCCACAACCAGGTGAACTTCGAGGTGCCCGCAGGTGGCATGACGGCCCTGGTCGGCCCTTCGGGAGCCGGCAAGTCCACGGTCTTCGGGCTCATCGAACGGTTCTACGAGCCACAGGCCGGGAGGATCCTCATCGGCGGCCGAGACATCCACGAATGGCCACTGGGCGAGCTGCGCGCTTCGCTCGGCTACGTGGAGCAGGACGCCCCCGTCCTCGCCGGCACATTCCGGGAGAACCTCGTCTTCGGGGCGCCTGGCGCCACCGAGGAGGAGATCGCCCACGCCGTGGCCCGCACCCGCCTGGACGATCTGGTCGCCCGCCTGCCCGAAGGCCTCGATACGCCTGTCGGCCACCGCGGCCTCCTGCTCTCCGGCGGGGAACGCCAGCGGGTGGCCATCGCCAGGGCACTGCTCCGCAAACCCCGTTTACTGCTGCTCGACGAGGCCACCTCGCAGCTCGACGCCGTGAACGAACTGCGCCTGCGCGAAGTGGTGGCCGAGGTGGCGCGGGAGACCACGGTCCTGGTCATAGCCCATCGGCTGTCCACCGTCACCGGCGCCAACCGGATCATCCTCATGGAGGCGGGCCGGGTCCGCGCCTACGGCACTCATGACGAGTTGGTCGACGCCGACGACCTCTACCGCGAGCTTGCCGCGACCCAGTTCCTCGTCACGTCCTGATGCTCCAGGGAGCCGACGTGGCATTCGTGGCGATAGCCGTGAGGTCACTCCGGTAGGGCACCCGAACCTTCGATCGCGAGATCCGCTGACCGTGCTTTCCCCACCGCGGTGGGGAAAGCACGGATCATGGCGCTGTCGGTTCGCGCGCAGGAACGTTCATGTCGAGCGCGGTGCCCTCGGTCCAGGGTTCCGGCTGGGTCAGGAACACCGAATCGCCGTCAGTGCCCTCCTGCATCTGCACCCACCGCCGCATAGCGGCCTGGGTGACCGGTGATGACATGCTCATCAACGCGGCGACAGCCTCCTGGTTAAGGCTGGCCCGGGCCGAGAGGGAAGGGGCGTCATTGAAGATCCGCTTCTGCAGGGCCACAGCCTTCCGCGGCCGCCTGGCATAGCGTTCCGCCATCCGCTGTACCGTGTCCAGCAGGTCCTCGGCCGGCACCACCCGGTTCACCAAACCCAGCTCCAGAGCCTCCTGCGGCGTGTAGAAACGCGCTTCGAGCATCATCTCCAGAGCCCGGGACGGCCCGACGAGCTGGACGAGCCGCTGCCCGCCCAGGGAGGTGTTCAGCCCCAGCGACAGTTCGGGCAGGCTGAAGCCGGCATCACGGTCAGCTGACACGCGCATGTCAAAGAAGACCGACATCTCCAGGCCACCGCCGCCGCACGGCCCGTTCACCGCGGCGATCCACACCGCCGGGGAGTGCATCAGCCGCAGCGCCATGTCATGGAACCGGGTTACCGCGAGCAGTCCCTTGAGCGAGGAACGGGCGACCAGGCGTTCAACCGCCCGGCCCGTCATGGCCCGCACACTCCGGTACAGGTTCTGAGCGACCGCGCGGGAGATCTCCGGCGTGCCGTCCACCTGCGCGGACATGTGGAAGATGTCGAAGTGCGTGATGAACCGGCCGGGGCGCGCGCCGGTGACGACGACCGCGCCAACCGAGACGTCGTGCTCCACCGCCTCGACGAGCCGGATGAAGTCCTGTTGCATCGGCAGGGTCATGTAGTTGAACGGCGGGGCGTCCACCCGCGCCGTCAGCACCCGCCCCGACTGCTCAAGCCGCAACGTGGACAGTTCGAGACCCGCTGCGCTGCCATCCACCGGCCGGCGGTCCGTCTGTTCTCTACTGGGTGGAGCTGCACGATCCATTGGTCTGAAAAACCCTCCCGGCGATGCCACTGGACACAGTGAACCGCAGAAGCGACTCGCACAATCACTAGTGGCCACCAGTGTCTGGTGGCCGCCTCTTCGAGCGGCCCGCGTCCGTACGTGACGCGACGGTCAGTGTGCCGAGCGGAACCAGCCGTCGATCAGGTGGGCCGTGTCCGCTGCCTTCTCGGCGAGCATCGAGAAGTGGTTCGCCTCGATCGTCCGTACGGCATGCGACGGGTCGAACGGCGTCGCCCGCCAGTAATCCGATTCAGGTTCGACGTCGGAGAACGGCTCCGTGCACTGCACGAACAGCACGGGCGCTCTCACATCGGCCAGTTCGATATCGTGCATGATGGCAGACCAGTGCCCCATAGCGGACAGTCGCGCGCTGTTGAACTCGCCGAAAACCGTCTCCATCTGCAGGATGTACTGCAGCACCTGCTCGGACAGCATCTGCGAATCGCCACCCGCGCGGGGATGGAAGGAGTCCATTATCACCACCCCCTCCGGGGAGATCCCCGACTTCTCCAGTACACCGGCTGCGCCGTAAGCGAGAATGCCGCCGGCCGAATGACCGACGAGCACGAACGGTTCCCCCTCACTCGCCTGCACGATGCTTTCCGCGATGCTCCCGAGGGCGATGTCGATCGTGGCGGGCAGGCCCTCACCGGAGGCGTAGCCGAGCAGGGGAAGCGCCGAGACGTGTCTTTCCCCGCGGAAGTGCGCGGCGAACCGGGCATACTGATGAACGCCGCCGGTCACCGTGGACGAACTCACGCAGATCAGGCGAGGCAGAGTCGCGCCACTGGCCAGCGTCACCGGTCGAGGGATTTCCCGCAGGTCGACAGGCGCCTCGTACATGGGCCGGGTCCTCGCCACGGCATACAGCAGTCCGAACGCTTCCTGCGCTTTCCCAGCACGGAAAGCGCCGCGGAACAACTCTGCCAGGGTGTCGTCCACCTGGGCCGCCGCCGAGGTCACAGTCGCCTGGCCGACATTCGTCCGGGTGACGAGCTCATGCCGCAGCCAACTGGCGAGACCAGCGGAATTCTTGTTCTCGAACACCGCCAGTAGCGGGAATTCCCAGCCGATCGCCCTGGCAAGTGAGTTACGCAATTCGGTCGCGCTGAACGAGTCGAAGCCCAGCTCGAAGAAATCACGTTCGAGATCGATGGCCGAGGAGTCGCCATGGCCGAGAACGGCAGCCGCATGACGCTGCACCAGTTCCTGCAGTACCTCGTGCTGCTGCGCTTCTCCAAGCCCGTGCAACCGCTCCCGAGCGGTCAGCACCACCTCATCGGAATCGGCCAGAGCCACCACCGCAGCCAGCCCTGTCTCCGCCGGGTTCCCCGTCGGCGAACCGGTTCCGTCGAGCCAGTAACGCCGGCGCTGGAAGGCGTAGGTGGGCAGGTCGATCCGGCGCCCGCCAGGCGGCAGCACCCGCCGCCAGTCGACCGGAACCCCGCGCACGTGCAGCTCGGCCAGCGCAACCGTAGCCGCCATATGCTCGTCCCGATCCTTACGCAGCACCGGGACCAGCACCGTGTCCGACCGATGCCCGTTAGCGGGCGAGCCGGCGAG
>NZ_JBFAOJ010000104.1:0-30849 GCF_040675205.1 Streptosporangium sp. NPDC049644
GGCAGCACCTGGAGGTTCACCCCGCCCTCGCGCAGCTGCGGCAGCCAGCGCTCACGGAAGAACGACGCCCACCGCCGAGGGGGTCTGGCGGTGACCGCTATCAGCAGGTCGTTGTGGGTGTCCGCGACGACGGCGCGGTGGTGGAGCTCAACGGACACGTGCCAGCCCTCCGATGCGTGGTTACCGCGACGGTATGACAGGTTGGGGGTGGCGGAGTTCGTCCGGCTCTCCTAAGAGCGGCGCGTTGTTCGTCCATTCGGCCAAGATCGCTTGTTCCGCCCCGGGCCCGAGGCGACCGGGACGGCGGGAAGGCGGCGCGGGTGGCCGGTGGGGGGGGCAGGGCCTCACCGGCCGGCGGTCAGCGCCTCGGAGTGCCACAGGTCGCGGTAGTAGCCGGGGGAGGAGACCAGTTCCTGGTGGCCGCCCCGCTGCGTGACCGAGCCGTTCTCCAGCACGACGATCTCGTCCACCCGCTCCAGCCCGCGCAGGCGGTGGGTGACGAGCAGCGTCGTGTGGCCGTGGGTGGCGTCCAGCAGGTCGGCCATGAGCGCGTCCGCCGTCGTCTCGTCCAGTGCCTCGGCGGGCTCGTCCAGCAGTAGCACCGGCGGATCGTTCAGCACTGCCCGGGCCAGTGCCAGCCGCTGCAGCTGCCCACCGGACACCGTCCGCCCGTCCTCCCCGAGAACGGTGTCCCAGCCGGTCCGCTCCACCCAGCGTTCCAGGCGCGCCCGCCGCAGGGCCTCGGTGAGCTCCTCGTCCGAGGCCTCGGGGCCGGCCAGCCGCAGGTTGTCCCGTACCGAGGCCTGGAACACGTACGGGTCCTGCGTCAGCCCGGTCATCACCCGCCGGACGTCGTCGGACGCCAGCTCCCGGACGTCCACCCCGTCGATCCTGATCGTCCCCGACTCGGGCTCGACCAGGCGCATCAGGGCGGACAGCAGGGTGCTCTTGCCGGCGCCGCTGGGGCCGACCAGGGCGACCCGCCTGCCGGGAGTGAGGGTGAGGCTGACCCCGTCCAGCGCGGGGGCGCGGCCGGCGTCGTGCCGGACCACCAGGTCCTTGATCTCGATGGTCGGCGCCCCGGCGGGCACCTCGACCGCGGTGGCCGGCTCCGTCACCGCCGGAGCGGTCGCGCCGACCTCCCGCAGGCGGCGCAGGGCGGCGAGCACCCCGGTCAGCCGCTCGGCGGCCGAGGCCATCGGCAGCACCGGCTCGAAGGAGACCAGCGAGGTCAGCGCGAGCACCGCGGTGGCCACGGAGCCCGCCCCGGAGTTCTGCGCCACCAGGACGATCGCCGCCACGGTCAGGCCCTGGGTGAGCACGCCCAGGGCGGAGGCCACCGCGTTCGCCCGTGCCTGCCGGCGCTCCAGCGCCGCCAGCCGGCTGTCGGCCTCGGCGGCGGCGGCCAGAGCCCGCTCGTTCGCCCCGTAGGCGGCCAGGTCGGCCGCGCCGTGCACCAGGTCGGCGACCCGGGCCGCCAGGTCGGCCCGTGCGGGGGCGATCCGCGCCGACCAGCGCCGTGCGGCGGCGGCCGTGCCGGCGGGGATCAGCACCCCGGCCACCAGCAGCCCGGCCAGCAGCACCAGCGCCGCGGCCGGGAGCAGGAACAGTCCGATCACCATCGCGACCACACCGGTGACCAGCGCCGCGGCGGCGGGAAGCAGGCACCGTACGAGCAGGTCCTGTACCGCGTCGGTGTCGTCGACCATGCGGCTGAGCAGGTCGGCCCCCCGCTGGTTCAGCGGTCGCGCGGGGATGAGCGCCTGGTAGAGCCGCTCCCTGGTCGTCGCCTGGGCTCGCAGCGCCACGTCGTGTCCGGCCAGCCGCTCCCCGTACCGGAAGACCCCCTTGGTCGTCGCGAACGCCCTGACCCCGACGATCGCCACGCTCAGCGCGGCCAGCGGCGGCTGCTCGGCGGCCCTGGTGATGAGCCATCCGGCGGACCCGATCAGCCCGAGCCCGGCCAGCTCGGCCGCCGCCCCCGCCGCCACGGCAAGGGTCATCCGCCCTCGGGTCCTGCCCGCCAGGACCTCGTTGACATCGGTCATGGGGAGGCGATCTCCTCTCGTGCCCCGGCCACCACGCGGCCGTCGGCGATCCGGATCACCCGGTCGGCCAGCTCGATCATCGCGGGCCGGTGGGCGACGATCACGGCGGTGCGGCCCTCGGCGAGGTCGCGGGTCGCGCTCACGACCGCGCTCTCGCTGCGGCCGTCGAGCCGCGCGGTCGGCTCGTCCAGCAGGAGCAGCCCGGCTCCTGGGCGGCAGAACGCGCGGGCGAGCGCGACCCGCTGCCGCTGCCCGGCCGACAGGTTCGCCCCGCGCTCGCCGAGCACCGTGTCGTAGCCCTCGGGCAGCGCCAGGATGAACTCCTCCGCCTGCGCGGCCCGTGCCGCGGCCCTGACCTCGTCGATCGTCGCGCCGGGGGCGCCGAGCCTGATGTTGTCGGCCACCGAGGTGGCGAAGAGGTGCGGGCGCTGGGGTACGAAGGCCAGGCGCGCCCGCCAGGAGTCGTGGTCGCCGATCTCGGCGCCGTCGACGAGCACCCGGCCCTCGGCCGGGGTGACGAAGCCGAGCAGCAGGTGGAGCAGGGTGCTCTTGCCCGCGCCGCTCTCGCCGACCAGGGCCACCCGCTCGCCCGGGGCGATCACCAGCGACACGTCCTCCAGTGCGGCCTCCGCGCGGCCCGGGTAGCGCACCGTGACATGCTCCAGCCGGATCTCCGGCGCCGTCGCCGCTCCGGGGCCCGGGTGCCCGGTGGCGGGCGTGCCGCGCGGAGCCTCCGCGTGGCCGTCGAGCACGGCGAACGCCTCGTCGGCGGCGGCGACGCCCTCCATCGCCGCATGGAACTTGCTGCCCATGTTGCGCAGCGGCAGGTACGCCTCGGGTGCCAGGAGCAGGACCAGCAGCGCGGTCGACAGGTCGAGAGAGCCCGACAGCAGCCGCAGGCCCACGGGTACGGCGACCAGGGCCAGTGAGAGCGACGCGGCCAGCTCCAGCACCAGTGAGGACAGGAAGGCCACCCGCAGCGTGCGCATCGTCGCGACCCGGTGGGCGTCGGCCACCCGCTGGATCACCTCGGCCTGGTAGCGGGCCCGGCCGAAGGCACGCAGCGTGGGAAGGCCCCGGACCACGTCCAGGAAGTGCCCGCCGAGGCGGGACAGGGCCCTCCACTGGCGTTCGGTGACCGCCTTGGTGTGCATGCCGACCAGTGCGCCGAAGATCGGGATGAGCGGCAGCGTGACCAGCACGATCACCGCGCTGGCCAGGTCGGCGGTGAAGAGCCGGACGAGCACCGCGATCGGCACGACGCCCGCGACCGCCACCGCGGGCAGGTAGCCCGTCAGGTAGGGGTCGAGGGCGTCCAGGCCGCGGCCGGTCAGGGTCACCAGCTCTCCCGAGCGCACCGAGGCCGGCCTGGCGGGGCCGAGTGCCTGCAACCGCGCCAGCAGGCGGTGCCGCAGGGCGGACTTCACCCCGCTGCTCATCCGTCCGGCGCTGACCCCCTGCACCAGGGCGAACAGCGCCCGGACGCCGACGACCAGCGCCAGCAGGATCAGAGCGGTGGTCTCGAACCGCCCGGACAACACCCCGGCCAGCAGTTCCGCCTGGCCGAGGACGAGCAGTCCGGCCAGGACGGCGGCGGCCAGGCACCCGGCCAGGTGGCGGCGGACCGCCCGCTCGCCCAATGCCAGCCGTACCAGATCCTTGTGCATGCCAACCCTAGAGACCTCAGAAGAACGACGGAATCCGATCGGCGGCACGCCCCGGACCGAACGTCCGCCATACCCATACTTGCGCACCCACCATGATCGGTGCGAACGGCAGAATCATGACACTCAGCACACTTAACGTACCGGCGGGTGCCATGTGGTCCAGAAGCCAGGGGGCGAGCACGGCGAGCAGCAGCGCGACGGGCACGGCCGCGGCGCACGCCGAGCCCAGGAGCGCCCATCCGGTGCGGCGCGCCCCGGTCACCCGCCCGGGCAGCCGCCAGGAGAGGAACGTCCAGCCGTGCAGGGCGAACAGCGCGGCCGTCACCAGGGCGCCCACCAGCCCGAGCAGGCTGATCGGCGGCCCCGACAGGCCGCCGGCCAGCGCGACGAGTGCCATGCCCCAGCTCAGTGCCAGGCCGCAGGAGCCGGCGCAGATCGCCCAGTCCCAGGTCGTACGCCATGCGCTCCCGTCGGCACGGCGGCGGAACCAGAGCCCGGCGTCGCGCAGGATCCACGACACCAGCAGCAGCACCACCAGCGGGTAGAGGCCGAACAGCACCTCTCCCTCGATCGCGGGGAAGGCGCCGAACAGCACGCCCGCCACGGCCACCAGCCACACCTCGCCCGCCAGGACGAACGGCGCCACGGCGGTGACGATCTCGTCCCGGTCCCGTTGCGTCCTGCCGAGCACGGGCAGCAGCATGCCCGCCCCGATGTCGAAGCCCTCCAGGGCGAAGTAGCCGATCAGCAGGAGGGCGAACACGCCCAGCCAGAGGATGTCCACGGTCGGCTCCCTAGTAGCTGAGCGCGTGCGCGCGCTCGTTGGGATCGGCGGGGGCGCTCGCGCCGAGGGTGGCGGCGGCGGGCCCGCGTCGTACGGTACGGGCGATCAGCAGGTAGTCGACGAGTGCGAGCAGGCCGAGCACGCCGCCGAAGGCGATGAGCGAGACGGTGACCATCCCCGGGGTCAGCCCGGGGGACATGGCGTCGGCGACGGTGAGCCTGCCATTGATCATCCAGGGCTGCCGTCCCGACTCCCGGGCCAGCCAGCCGAGGATCGCCGCCAGGAACGGCAGCGGGGTCATCGCCATCAGCAGGGGGTGCGCCCAGCGCCAGCGCGGCAGCCAGTACACGGTCGGCGCCAGCGCGAACATGATGACGAACTGCAGCAGCTGGCCAATCATGATCATGAAGCCGAGCCCCAGCCCCGGCAGTACCTCGCCGTCGAACTTGTCCGGCTGGAACTGGGAGATCGGGCCGAACTGCGCGTAGCCGAAACCGACCGTGACCAGTGAGCCGACCAGCGAGACGATCACTCCGGTACGCAGTGAGCTCGTGAAGAACTCCCGCTCGGGGGTGCGCCTGAACAGCTGGTACGCGCTGGCCCCCATCATCACGAAACCGCCGGTCCACAGGCCCGCGCCGAGTACGTGCGGCAATGCCAGGGTCAGCATCGGGTTGGTGAGCAGCGCGCCGAAGTCGGTCAGCGCCAGGTGGCCGCCCCGCTCCACGGCCCCGGCGGGGTTCTGCAGGAACGAGTTGGCCACCATGATCCAGAAGGCGGAGGCGTAGGCGGTCAGCGTCACCACCCAGATGCACGCCAGGTGGAGCCATTTGGGCAGCCGGTGCCAGCCGAAGATCCACAGGCCCAGGAAGGTGGACTCCAGGAAGAACGCGACGAGCGTCTCGATCGCGAGCGGTGCCCCGAAGACGTCGCCGGCGTAGTGCGAGAGGCCGGCCCAGTTCATGCCGAACTGGAACTCCATCACCAGCCCGGTGAGGATGCCGAGCGCGTAGTTGATCACGTAGATCTGGCCCCAGAAGCGGGTCGCCCGCTCATGGACCGGCCTGCCGGTGACGGCGTAGCGGGTGTGCATGATCGCGATCAGGGGGGCCAGGCCCAGGGTCAGCACGACGAACAGGAAGTGAAGACTTCCCGTCACGGCGAACTGTGTCCGGGCCAGGTCGAGCACGTCCACACTCTCACCTCCATTGTTGTGTCTGTCTACCTATAGACACTCTACATGTAGGACGTCTACATGTAGGATGCCTATGCGAAAGGTAGGCTGACGACGTGAGTGAGCGAAGCGAACGGGCCGCCGGGTGCGGCGACGAGGGATCCGTCCGGTCCACGGAGGTGATCGCGTGAACACCGACGCGCTCCGCGGCCACATGGACGCCCTGCTGCTCTCCGTGCTGGAGCACGAACCGCTGCACGGCTACGCGATCATCGAGGCGCTCCAGGCGCGCAGCGGCGGCGCGCTGAACGTGCCGACGGGCACGGTCTACCCGGCGCTGCGCCGGCTGGAGCAGGCGGGATATCTGGCCAGTGAGTGGGCCACGGTGGGCGGGCGCAAGCGGCGCACCTACCGGCTGACCTCCTCGGGGCGCACGGCCCTCGCCGGCGAGCGCTCCGCCTGGCAGCGGTTCGCCGGAGCCATCGGCAGCGTCCTGGAGCCGCGGACCACCCGCTGACGCCCGGCGGGAGCGAGGGCTACGCGCAGGCGGGGAAGGGGGCGCGGCGGGTGAGGCTCAGGCAGGTGAAGGCGCAGTAGAGCTGCAGGCCCCAGAACAGGAGGCTCACCAGCGCCATCCCGACCCCCGGCGGGTAGTCGCCGAAGCCGACCGGCCCGTGGGAGCCGAACATCAGTGCCCCGGACAGCGTGAGCATGACCGGCAGCATCGCCCAGACGAGCAGGCCGAGGAATCGGGTGACGAGCCGGGGCCGTCCGATCCTGCGCAGTCCCCGGCCCAGCGCGACCAGCGCGATTCCGCCGAGCACGCCGATGAGCATCTGGAGGATGTCCAGACCCCGGGCGACCGGGACGAACCAGTCGGGGCTGGTCTCGTAGGCCATCGGGGCGGTGGGAAAGATCCTCCAGATCACGCTCCACATGACCGTGGTGAGCGGCACGGTGAGGAACAGCGTCGCGGCCAGCCTGCGGCCCGCCGCGATGGACAGCTCCTCCTGGTAGCCCGGCGCGATCTCACCGACCGTTCCGAACTCCTCGACCGCGGCCCGTTCGGCCTCCTCGCGCCCCAGGCCGTCGCCCTGCAGCGCCTCGGCGGTGTCGAGCAGGCTGTCGCGGGCCTCGGTGATCATGTCAAGCCTGGGTCCCCTGGGACCTCGGAGAGCGCGGCCGAGCCCGGTCACGTAGTCGTCGATGACCCCGCCGCCTGCCATGGTGCTCTCCAGATGATCTCCCGCGGCCCGATCCCCGCTCGGGGTACGGGCCTCCCATCCTGGTCGCCCGTCCGGGACCTCGCATCGGGGATCACCCTGAGAAGACCCGGAATCGGCGGCCGGCCACCCGTGGGCGGGTCTCAACCATGATTCGGGGCACGCCGCAGGGGCCACCAGCGCAGTGGAGGCCATGGCCTGCGCGGAACGACGGCGAGCGCGCAGCCGCTCATCCGGAGCCCCTCGGGATGGCGGATTCCGGTGAAGAGGCAGGTGCTGAGATCCAGGTCGGAGAGTTCCAGCTGCTCGGCGTCCACCTCGTGCAGCGAGGTCACCCGGGCGCCGTCCCGGCCCCGCACCGTGGCCGGGCCGCGCAGGGTCGCTCCCTCCATGTCGGCCCGCGCGTTGTCGAGCCTGACGGTCAGCCGCCCGCCCACTTCCAGGCGCCGCAGGTCCACCGAGCATCCGCCGGTGGCCACGTCGAGACCCTTGCCCGCCCACGCTCCGGCGAGGGTCAGGTGGCGGCCGACCGAGATCGGGGCCAGGTAGCCGCCCGCCGAGAAGCGTGCCCCGTCGAACCCGGCCAGCCCACCGAAGCTCGTCTTGCGAAACGACACGGTACGGCGGAACCGGCACCCCCTCAGAGTCGCGTCGCCGGTGAATCCGGTGCCGTCGAAGGTGACGAAACCATGGAAGTCAGCCTGCTCGAAGGACGCGGTCCGGTCGAAAAGCGCTCCTCCGAACAGCGCGTCGCCGTCGATGGACACCCGGTCGAAGGCCGCGTGCCCGGTGATGGCGACACCGTGCAGGGAGAGTTCCCGATCGAACCTGACCTCCCTGAAGGAGACGTTGCGGGTGAACCTGGCGTTGAAGAACGAGGCGAGGCGCCGGAAACGCGCGTGGTCGAAGGAGACGTCCCCGCCGAACACGATGTCGCAGAATCGCACGCTCTCGGGAAAGGTCGCCCAGTCGAACCGGGCCCGGCCCAGGCGTCCGTGGGTCGCGGAGAGGATTCGGTCCAGCAGATCCTGGCCGACGACGGTGGCCCGCAGGTCGATCGCGGAACCGGGGGAGAGGCCGCGGACGACCTCGTCGAGTTCGGCGGCGTCCAGATGGGCCAGGCAGCGCCCGTAGGGCTGCCGTGCGGATCCGGCGCACTCCAGGGAGGCGGCGCAGGTGTCCCAACCCACGTCCAGAGTTCTCATACCCGCAGTGATACCCGCAGGCGCCGAGGCAAGCGACTTCTAGGTCAAGGAAAGCCATATCTGACCGGGCTGGATAGACATGAAGTGTCAAGATTCATGAATTCGCCTCCTATCCACTTTTGGGTGGATGTTCTGGGATCCATCCCGCTCTACGCTCCCGGTCATGCGTGCTTTATCCCGGGCGTTCGCCGCCCTCGTGACCGTCGGCCTCGCCGCCACCGGCGTCGCGACCCTCACCTCATCCCCGGCCCTGGCGGAGCCGGGCACCGTCGTCATCAGCCAGGTCTACGGTGGTGGCGGTAGCGCCGGCGCACCACTCACCAACGACTACGTCGAGCTGTTCAACCGCAGCGCCGCGCCCGTGGTCCTGGACGGCTGGTCCGTCCAGTACGCCAGCGCCACCGGCACCGGGAACTTCGGAGCCAACCCGGTCGTCCCCCTGGCGGGCACGCTCGCGCCCGGCCAGTACCACCTCCTCCAGCTGGCCGGCGGTACCAACGGTGCACCGCTGCCCGCCTCGGACGGCACCGGGACGATCAACATGAGCGGCTCCGCGGGCAAGGTGGCCCTTGTCCGCTCGGACCAGGGCCTGGCGTGCAACGGCGGCTCGGTCCCGTGCGCCCCGGAGCAGACGGCACTGATCGCCGACCTGATCGGCTACGGCACCGCCAACTACTTCGAGGGCACCGTGGCCCCCGGGCTCTCGGCCACCACGGCGGGGCTGCGCAAGGACCACGGCTGCGCCGACACCGACGTCAACGGTGCCGACGTGGAGGCCGCGGCACCCGCGCCGCGCAACCGGGCCACCGACGTCGCGCCGTGCGGTGACGTCGAGCCCACCCCGACCCCGACCCCGACCCCGACCCCGACGCCGACTCCCACCCCGACGGTGGAGCCCACGCCGACTCCCACCCCGACGGGGGAGCCGTGTGAGACCCCGGCCACCCACCAGATCGCCCAGGTGCAGGGGAACGGTGACGTCAGCCCGCTGGCCGGCCAGGTCGTCCGCGTCGAAGGCGTCGTGACCGCCGACTTCCAGGAGTCGAACCAGCTCAGCGGGTTCTTCTTCCAGGACCCGACCCCGGACGCCGACCCGGCCACCTCCGAGGGCCTGTTCGCCTTCGCCCGCAGCTCCTTCAAGGACGTCAAGGTCGGCGACCGGGTCCTGGTCACCGGCAGGGCCGTGGAGTTCAGCGGCTGGACCGAGCTGTCACCGGTCACCGCGGTGGACATCTGCGGCACGGGCCGCATCGCACCCGCCAAGCAGAGCCTGCCCCGTGCCGAGGGCAAGACCTTCGAGTCCGTCGAGAACATGCTCGTCACCTTCCCCGAGCCCCTCTCCCTCAGTGACCACTACAACCTGGGCAGGTACGGAGAGATCACCGTCTCCTCCGAGGGGCGCATCTTCCAGCCGACCGACCGGCCGGGCGTGACCACGGACAAGAACGCGCGGCGCAGCCTGCTGGTGGACGACGCCTCCACGGCGGAGAACCCGGAGACGATTCCCTACGTCGATCGGCGCCTCCGCCTGGGTGACACCGCCTTCGGCGTCACCGGCGTCATGGGGTACGGCTTCGGCAAGTACCGCCTCCAGCCGACCAAACCGCTCAACTTCCTGCCGCTCAACCCGCGCCTGCCCGCCCCGTTCCCGGTCATCGGCAACGTCAAGGTGGCCAGCTTCAACGCGCTCAACTGGTTCACCACCCTCCGCTCGCGCGGCGCGAGCAGTCCGGAGGAGCAGCAGCGCCAGCTCACCAAGCTGGTCGCCGCCCTCAAGGGGGTCAACGCGGACGTCGTCGGCTTCATGGAGATCCAGAACAACGGCCAGACCGCGATTCAGGCCCTGGTCGACGCGCTCAACGCCGAGGTCGGCGCGGGTACCTACGCGGCGCTCAGCCACCCCTACCCGGGCACCGACGTGATCCAGGTCGCGATGATCTACAAGCCGGCCAAGGTCCAGCTGGTGGGCGCGGCGCAGTCCTCCACCGACCCGGTCTTCCGGCGGCCCCCGCTGATCCAGACCTTCCGCCGGGTCCAGGGCGGTAAGTCCTTCACCGTGCTGGTCAACCACTACAAGTCCAAGGGCTGTGACGAAGAGGCGGTGGGCCCCGACGCCGACCAGGGCGACGGGCAGAGCTGCTACAACAACGAGCGGGTACGCCAGGCACAGGCCACGCTGGGGCTGATCAAGGACCTGAAGCTGACCAACCCGATGGTGCTCGGCGACCTCAACGCCTACGGCGAGGAGGACCCGATGGACGTCCTGGAGGCCGGTGGCCTCAGCAGCACGACCAAGAGGTTCGTCCCCGAGCCGCTGCGCTACAGCTACCTGTACGAAGGCCAGCTCGGTGAGCTGGACCACGCCCTGGTCGGAAAGGACCTGCTCAAGCGGGTGACCAGCGCGACGATCTGGCACATCAACTCCGATGAGAGCCGGATCTACGACTACAACCTCGAGTACAACCCGTCGGGCCTGTACAGGCCCGACGCCTTCCGCGCCTCCGACCACGACCCCGTGATCGTCGGCCTCACCCTGTAGACCGGAGGGAACCGGCGGATGGTGGCCCGGTGCCGATCGGCACCGGGCCATTCGTCCGTTCTGACCCCCGAGAGGCCGGCGAGCCGGACGGCTCCGCGGCGACCATCGTGTTCCCGTACAGCTCGGCGAAGCGCGGGGAGCGGCTCTCGGTGGGCACCGGGGGCGACGACCTCCCGGCTCACCCGGTTCGAGAGGGGGGCAGGCCACCGGGATGGAATGCGCGTGGACGGGAAGTGGTTATGCCAGCCACACAGACGTGAACGACAGAAGGAGCCACCGGTGGCCACCATCGAGGTAACCGAGAAGAACTTCAACGACATCGCCGATGAGGGGATCGTCCTGCTGGACTTCTGGGCGGCCTGGTGCGGACCGTGCCGCACCTTCGGGCCGATTTTCGAGAAGTCCTCCGCGAAGCACACGGACATCAAGTTCGGCAAGATCGACACCGAGGCCGAGCAGGCCCTCGCTCAGGGATTCGAGATCACGTCGATCCCGACGATCATGGCCATCCGGGATGGCATCGTCGTCTTCGCACAGCCGGGCGCGCTGCCCGAGCCCGCTCTCGAGGACCTCATCGGCCAGGTCCGCGCACTCGACATGGACGCGATCCGCGCCGAGCTCGCCAACGAACTCGGCGTCCAGAAAGGCTGACACGGCACGGGAGAGCCCCGCGCCCGTCCGGCGGCGCGGGACTCGCCCCTGCTCGAGGACCGCCACCGCGGGCCGGGAACGGCCTCGCGGTTTCTCGATCGTTCGCGTGGCCTCGACCTCCGCGCGGCCCGGGACCCCGCAAGGGGGCCGGGACCGCGCGGGGGCGGGGGTCAGACCGAGCGGTAGAGCTCGGCCACCCGGAAGGCCAGGTCGAGCGACTGGCCGCGGTTGAGGCGCGGGTCACAGGCCGTCTCGTAGCGCCGGGCCAGGTCGTCCTCGACGATCTCGGCACCGCCGCCCACGCACTCGGTGACGTCGTCGCCGGTGAACTCGATGTGGACGCCGCCCGGGTGGGTGCCGAGCGCGCGGTGCACCTCGAAGAAGCCCGCCACCTCGTTCAGGACGTCGTCCAGGCGGCGGGTCTTGTGGCCGCTGGGCGCCTCGAAGGTGTTGCCGTGCATGGGGTCGCAGATCCACGCCACCTGGGCGCCGCTCGCGGTCACCTTCTCCACCAGCTCGGGAAGGTGGTCACGGATCTTCGACGCGCCCATCCGGGTGATGAAGGTCAGACGTCCCGCCTCGTTGTCGGGGTTGAGCTTCTCGATCAGCGCGAGGGCGTCCTCGGCGCTGGTCGTCGGGCCGAGCTTGACGCCGATGGGGTTGCGGATGCTGGCGAAGAACTCGACGTGCGCGCCGTCGAGCTGGCGGGTGCGCTCGCCGATCCAGACCATGTGCGCCGAGACGTCGTACGGCCGGCCGGTCCGCGAGTCGATCCGGGTGAGCGCCTGGTCGTAGTCGAGGATCAGCGCCTCGTGCGAGGAGTAGAACTCCACGGTGTGGAACTCCTCGGGCTCCGCCCCGCAGGCGCGCATGAAGGCCAGCGCCTGGTCGATCTCCCGGGCGAGCTGCTCGTAGCGCTTGCCGGCCGGGGACTCGCCCACGAAGTCCTGGTTCCAGGCGTGCACCTGGCGCAGGTCGGCGTAGCCGCCCTTGGTGAAGGCGCGGACCAGGTTGAGCGTCACCGCGGAGGAGTGGTAGGCGCGCAACAGCCGTCCCGGGTCGGGGATGCGGGAGTCGGCGGTGAAGTCGAAGCCGTTGACCATGTCGCCCCGGTAGGCGGGCAGCTCGACGCCGTCACGGATCTCGGTGTTCTTCGAGCGGGGCTTGGCGAACTGCCCGGCCATGCGGCCGATCTTCACCACGGGGACCTTGGCCGCGTAGGTGAGCACGATCGCCATCTGGAGCAGTGTCTTGAGCTTGTTGCGCACGTCGTCGGCGGTGGCGCCGGCGAAGGTCTCGGCGCAGTCTCCGCCCTGCAGGACGAAGGCCTCGCCCCGTGTCACCGCCGCCAGGTCCGCCTTGAGGTTGTCGCACTCGCCCGCGAAGACGAGGGGCGGGAGTCCCTTCAGCTCGGTGACGACCTTGTCCAGCTCGCCACGGTCAGGCCACACGGGCTGCTGCGCCGCAGGCAGCTGCCGCCAGGAATCGAGGTTGATGCTCACGACATACCAGGCTATTGCAACCGGCTGTGCGAACGGACCCGATTGTCCACATGGTGAGAAGGTCTTTATGCCTGGTGAGACCCGGCGGGATCGGCGACGTGCTCGGGCAGGACGCCCAGGCCGATGAAGCGTCTGGCCAGCGGGCCCAGCACGGGAAGACGGGAGACGTCGCGCGGTAGCCGCACCGGGCGGGTGCGCTCGGTCAGTGCCGGCCGGATCAGCCTGTTCTGGACGACACGCTGGGCGAACTGAGTGATCACGGTGGGCGGGGTGCGCCGCCGCTGGACCCTCGCGAGCAGCGACTCTGGGATCTCGGCCCCGGCGGCGAGCGGTCCGGCCAGCAGGTTCGCGGCGGCGACCGCGTCCTGCACGGCCAGGTTGATGCCGACGCCGAAGACCGGCGACATGGCGTGCGCGGCGTCGCCGATGACCAGCAGTCCCGGCCGGTGCCAGCGGCGCAGCCGGTTGAGCGCGACCGACAGCACGCTGACGTCCTCGAAGCCGGACAGCAGTCCGACCCGGTCCGCCAGGAAGGGCAGGAGCCTGGCGACCTGCTCGCGCAGCGTCGCGATCCCCGCCGAGCGCAGTGCCTCGAAGCCGTTCTTGGGGATCACGTAGGCGAGCTGCCAGTAGGTCTCGCGGTTGATCGACACCATCAGGTGACCCGCCGACATTCGCAGGAACGTCGCCTCGGAGTCGGTGGGCTCGCGCGGCAGCCGGAACCAGACCACGTCCATCGGGGCACCGTGCTCCACGGGGACCAGCCCGGCGGCCTCACGCACGTCGGAGCGGCGACCGTCGGCGGCCACGGTGAGCGTCGCGCGCAGCTCGTGCTCGCCGGAGGCGTCCCGGTAGCGCACCCCGCGCACCGTGTCGCCTTCGCGGATCACTCCGTGCACCTCGGACTCCATGAGGAGGTGGAAGTTCGGATACCTGGCGGCGGCACCGGTCAGCAGGTCGAGGAACTCCCACTGCGGCACGAAAGCGATGTACTGATACTTGCCTTTAAGTCCTGACAGGTCAGCGATCGGCACCGTGGTGTCGTCGGTCTGGATCTCCAGCCCGTACGCCTTGCGGTGGGGGAGGCGGTGGAATTCCTCGGCCAGGCCGAGCTCGTCGAGGATCTGCAGGGTGGACGGATGGATGGTGTCGCCCCTGAAGTCGCGCAGGAAGTCGCCGTGCTTCTCCAGGAGCGTCACCTCGACGCCGGCCCTGGCCAGCAGTAGCGCGAGCATCGCCCCGGCGGGACCGCCCCCGGCGATCACACATGTGTTCCGAGCCATAATTCATCACCCCATGAAATTCTGGCACGGGATGCCGCAGAAGAGAACAGCGGGCGTGGTCTTTTCCTCGTGGGCACGCGGCCGGTCCGGCTGGGCCAAAGTTGGCATATGACCATTTATCAGACCGAACGCCTCGTCGTTCGCGAGTGGACCCACGGCCGGGCCGACCTCGACCGGATCACCGACATCTACACCCGTGACGAGGTCACCCGCTGGCTGCCGCCCCGTGACTTCGAGGCGACGGCGACGGTGGATCGCTGGCACGCCCTGAACCGGCGGGACCACGGGTTCGGGGTCTGGGCCGTCGAGGTCCGGCGGAGCGGGGTCGCGGTCGGAACCGTGCTGTTCCAGCCGATCGTCGGCGGGGACGGTGAGATCGAGGTGGGCTGGCACCTCCACCCCGACTCGTGGGGGAAGGGCTACGCGACCGAGGCCGCCAGGGGTGCCGTGGAACGCGGCTTCGCCTCCGGGATCAAGGAGGTGCACGCCCTCGTCATGCCGGGGAACGACGCCTCCATGGCCGTCTGCCGCAGGCTCGGCATGACCACGGTCGGCCGGACCGGCCGCTTCTACGGCGTCGAGCTGGAGATGTTCCGTCTCGGCGCGCCGGCCGGGATCTCCTCCGGTCAGCGAATGCCGACGTAGAACCGTGTCTGGTCGCTGCGGTGCAGCGCGTAGTAGGCCTCGAACCGTGTGCCGTCGGGCATCCAGGCGACCGACTCGATACCGAGCAGCGGCGTCGAGATGGAGACCTCTAGTAGCGCGGCGTCCTCGCGGTTGGGGAAGGCGGCCTCGATCCACCGGTCGGCGGCGGCGGGCTCGATCCCGTAGCGCCGCCGCAGCAGGTCGTACAGTGACTGGTTCTCCAGCACGGCGCGCTCCAGGCCGGGCACCAGACGGGCGGGCAGGGCGGTGTCGACGAGCAGCCAGGGCTGCCCGTCGACGCGCCGGAGCCTGCGCAGCCTGACGACCTGTTCCCCGGGCGGGATCCGCAGCAGGGCGGCCTCCCGCTCGTCGGCCTCGCCGAGCGACTGGCGGATGGTCCGGGTCGTCACGCGGCGGCCGGACTCCCGCAGGTCGTCGGCGGAGCCGGACATCGACCCGATGAAGTTCAGTTCGGTCTTGCGCGGTGAGACGAAGGCGCCCCGTCCCTTGATCTTATAGATCAGGCCCTGCTGCACGAGCTCGCGCAGGGCCTCCCTGACGACGGTTCGGGAGACCCCGAACATGTCGGTGAGCTCGGCCTCCGACGGCAGCGGCCGGTCCGCGGCGAACTCGCCGCTCTCGATGGTCGCCCGCAGTGCGCGCATCAGCTGCATCCACAGCGGCTCCGTCCCGTCGCGGTCGAGGCGCGGATACGTCATCGTCACGGAAACCTCCTCGGGGGGCGTCCAGGAAAGCATTTCATATGGGCAGACCTGTTATGACAGGACGATGATCCTGTCGTGACAGGAATCCGGTGACGCCGCGCAGATTCCCACCTATCTACCTACTGAGCAGGAACGAAAGAGGCCCTTGACATCCACGTAACGTGGATTTAGCGTACCTGTCACTACAGGTCTGTAATGACTACGCCGCTACGCCCCCTATTGAGCGATGAGTTCACGGCCTCGACTCGCACCGCCTCGGCGGACCTGCCTTCTCTGGAGACCATGATGCGTATCCGTCCCACATCCCGGCACTGGCGTGCGGCCTCGGCGGCGTCACTGACCGCCCTCGCGGTCCTGGCGGCCGGTTGCGGCGCCGACGACTCCGGCACCTCCGGAACCTCCGACACCGCCGCGCAGACCGCCGGCGAGAAGCCCTTCATCGCCCTGAGCAACGGCTTCATCGGCAACGGCTGGCGCCAGACGATGATCGCCAAGTTCGAGGAGGCGGCGGGCAAGGCCCAGGCCGGCGGCCTGATCAGCAAGTACAAGGTCGTCAACGCGCCGGGAGAGAACTCCGCGACCGAGCAGGTCGCCCAGATCAAGAGCCTCCTGCTGCAGAAGCCGGACGCCCTGCTCATCGACCCGGCCTCGCCCACCGCGCTCAAGCCGGTCATCCAGCAGGCGTGCTCCGCGGGCGTCACCGTCGTGGTCTTCGACTCCGCCATCGATTCCGAGTGCGCCTACGTGCTGCAGAACAGCTTCGTCGACTGGGCCACCTACGCGGCCAAGCCGCTGCTCGAGGGCATCGGGGGCAAGGGCAACGTCATCGTCAGCCGGGGTGTCGTCGGCTCGCAGCCCGAGGCCGAGATGCTGGAGACCACCAAGAAGATCCTCGGCGAGTACCCCGGCGTGAAGACCGTCGCGACGGTGAACGGGATGTGTGACGGCGCCACCGCGCAGAAGGCCGTGCTCGGTGTGCTGTCGAGCGTGCCGAAGGTCGATGGCGTCGTCGGCTGCGGCGACGGCTACGGCGTCGCCCAGGCCTTCACCACGGCGGGCAAGCCGGTTCCCGCGGTGACGTTCGAGACCAACGGCCGCGCGCTGAACTACTGGAAGGACAACAAGATCGACAACGGTTCGGTGGCGGTCATGTCCGACCCGGGCCAGTCGGTCGCCGCGCTGTGGCAGGCACTCGACCTGCTGGAGAAGCGGGACATCCCCAAGCAGATGACCTTCCCGATCGTCCTGGTCGAGCAGAAGGACCGTGACACCTGGGCGAGCATCCTCAAGCCCGACGAGTACGCCGCCTGGCCCTGGACGCGCGAGCTCTTCCGCGAGCAGGTCAAGGCCGTGCAGACCGGCGGAGCGCCGGTGCAGCCGCCGATCCCGACGGCCGCCGGATAGGCGGGGAAGGCACAGGGGAGGCTGCCTCATGCACGTCGACAACTTCGCCGCGAAGCCGCACGCGGCCTCGCGGAAGGAAGGCGGGAGACCGTCCGGGCAGCAGCCCGTCGTGATCGCGAGAGGCGTGACCAAGACGTACGGGCGCACCCGGGCCCTCACCGGTGTCGACCTTGAGGTCCGGGCCGGCGAGGTGCTCGGCCTCGTCGGCCACAACGGAGCCGGCAAGAGCACGCTGATGCGGGTCCTCGCCGGGCTGGAGGCCTGCGACGAGGGCACGGTCACGGTGTGCGGGCGCGACGCCTCCTCGGGCGAGGCCGGGCCACGGGCCGGGGACTTCCGCGGCGTGCGGATGGCCTACCAGGAGACGTCGCTCTGCCCCGATCTCACGATCGCGGAGAACATCTGGGTCTCCTCACGGCACTGCCTTCCCCGGATGGGCTGGCGGCGGGCGGCCGGTAACGGCGCCCGGCGCAGGCTCGACGAGATGTTCCCCGGCCACGGAGTGACACCGGGCGACCGGGTCGAGGACCTGTCACTGGCCCAGCGCCAGATGGTCGAGATCGTCCGGGCCAGCCTGGTCGACCGGCTCGACCTGCTGATCCTCGACGAGCCCACCGAGTCCCTCGGCCCGGACGCCGCGCGCTCGCTGTACGACTACGTCCGAACCCTCACCGCGGACGGTGTCGCCGTGCTGCTCATCTCGCACCGCATCCGGGAGATCCTCTCGGTGGCCGACCGCGTCGCAGTGTTGCGCGACGGGGCGGTCATCGCCGAACGGCCCGCGAGCGGACTCGGCGAGCACGACGTACTGACCCTGATGGGGGCCGAGGTCGCCATCAAGACCGAAAACGAGCGGGTCACGGCCGAGGGCGCCGCCGGGGACCGGCCGGTGCTGGCCGAAATGCGCGGCACCACCGCTCCCGGACTGCGCGACGTCTCCCTGCGGGTCGGCGTGGGCGAGGTGGTGGGCCTGGCCGGGCTGGCCGGTCAGGGCCAGCAGGAGGTGCTCGAACGCCTGTGGCGCCCGGTGCGGCGCGACACGAAGGTACGCGGCACCCGGGCCTACGTGCCGGGTGACCGGCAGCGCTCGGGGGTCCTGCCGCTGTGGAGCGTGGCGGAGAACCTCGTGGTGAGCGCGATGCGCGGTATCGCGCGCCGTGGCCTGCGCCGCCCCGCCGAGGAGCGCGCGGTCGTGCGCGACTGGGTCGAGCGCCTCGCGATCCGGGGCGGCCCGGACGCGGCGATGACCGACCTCAGCGGCGGCAACCAGCAGAAGGTGATCGTCGCGCGGGCCTTCGCCTCGGCGGCCGACCTCGTCCTGCTCGACGACCCCTTCCGGGGGGTCGACGTGCACACCAAGACCGATCTCTACGGCCTCATCCGCCAGGAGGCGGCCCAGGGCCGGAGCGTTGTCTGGTATTCGAGCGAGAACGCCGAGATGGCCCACTGCGACCGGGTCTACGTCTTCCGGGCCGGCCGGGTGGTCGCGGAACTGACCGGGGCGGAGATCTCCGAGGAACGGATCATCGCCGTCTCGTTCGCCGAGTCCGATGGAGCGCAGAACCATGAGTGAGACCCTCGTGCCGGCCCTGCTGCCGAGCCGGGCGCGGATGCGCCGGACGGCCCCGGCCGTGGTCAGCGCCGTCGCCATGATCGCGATGATCGCCGTCTGCGCGTCGCTGCAGCCGGACGTGCTGAGCGTGTCCGGGCTGTCGCTGGTCCTCTCGGCGACCGTGCCGCTGGTCATCGCGGCCCAGGCCCAGATGACGCTGATGGCGGTCGGTGACATCGACCTCGGCATCGGCAACTTCGTCGGCCTGATCACTGTGATCACGGCGACCAAGCTGGTGACCGACCCGCTCGTCGGGGGCTTGATCCTGCTCGGGCTCGTCGCCTCCTACGCCGTGCTCGGCATTCTCATCCACCTGCGCAAGGTGCCGTCGCTGATCGCCACCCTCGGCGCGTCGTTCGTCTGGCTGGGGCTGGGCATGTTCGTCCTGCCGACACCCGGCGGAACGACCCCGGAGTGGCTGGCGGCCTTCGGCATGTGGCAGCCCGCCGGGTTCCCGGCGCCGCTGCTGCCGATCCTCCTCGTCGCCGCGCTGGCCTACCTGCTCAGCGCGCGCAGCACCCTCGGGGTCCGGATGCGCGCCCTGGGCAGCAACCCGGTGGCCCTGGAGCGGGCGGGCCTGCGCCCGCTGGCGTCGCGGGCCATCGCCTACACCGCCGCGGGCGCGCTCGGCGTGCTGTCCGGTCTCGTGCTGGCGTCCCAGACCGGGGGCGGCGACGTGTCGTCGGCCTCCAGTTACACCCTCATGACGGTGGCGGCGGTGATCCTCGGCGGCGGCTCCTTCTACGGCGGCAGCGCCGTGCCGTGGGGAGTGGTGATCGGCGGCGTGACCCTCGGCCTGGTCAGCGTGGTCCTCAGCCTGCTCGATGTGCCGACCAACATGCAGTCGGCGGTTCAAGGCGTGATCGTCCTGGCCGTGCTCGCCGGACGTGTCCTGGTCGGAAAGGTGCTGCGATGAACATCCGCGCGCTCGTCGCGCGTCCGTGGATCTGGGGGTTCGCCGCCGCGGCGCTCGTCTGGCTGATGATCTTGGCCATCTCCGGGCAGGGGGGCGGCCAGACGGTCTCCCTGGCTCTGTCCCTGGCGCCCTACCTGGTCATCGTGGGACTCGGGCAGATGCTCGTCGTCACCGCCGGCCCCGGCAACATCGACGTCTCCGTGGCGCCGATCATCTCCCTCGCCGGATTCGTCTCGGTGTTGGCGGCCTTCTCCACCGGCTCGGCGACGGTGGGCGTCCTGGCGGGCGTCGGCGCGGGTCTCGTCATCGCGGCGATCAGCACGGTGGCGATCCTCGGTCTGTCCGTTCCGCCGATCATCGCCACGCTGGCCGCCGGGCTCATCGCCTCCTCGGGCACGCTGTCGCTGGCGAACGGTTTCAGCGCGGTGCCCGACCCGGGGCTGCGGAGCCTGCTCAACCTGCGACCGGCGGGCGTCCCCGTCCTCGCCGTGGCCATCGTGGTGGTGACCGCCCTGGTCATCGCGCTGCTGCGCGGCACGACCTACGGCCGTTCGCTGATCGCGGTGGGACAGAACCGCCGGGCGGCCGAGCGCGCCGGAATCCCCGTCGCGCGGATCATCGCGGTGACCTACCTGGCCAGCGGTGCCCTGGCCGGCCTGACCGGAGCCCTGCTGGCCGCCTACATCGCACCCTCCGCGGACCTCGGCACGCGCTACCTGCTCGACTCGGTGGCCGTCGTCGTGATCGGCGGAACGCTCATCTCGGGCGGACGGGCCGTGCCCGTCGGCGTCTGGGGCGCCGCACTCTTCTTCATCCTGCTGGACGGCCTGGTCAACCTCGTCGGCTGGAGCAGCGCGGCGCAGAACATCCTCAAGGGCGGTCTGGTGCTGCTGGTCCTCTTCCTCGCCGGTGGCGGTGACCGTGTCGCCGGCGCACCATCCCGTTTCCGACGACGGCCGCGGCCCGCGGCCGTCACCACCACAACCACTGGAGAGAACACCCATGGCTGACACCGACGGTCTGCTCGACGCCCGCGACTTCGGCGGCGCCGCCTCCGTGACCGGCGGCTTCCACGTCAAGGGCGCACAGGCCCAGGACTGGGGCCTGCAGAACCGGCTCGCGCGCATCTTCAAGGCCGACACCGGCCGGACCGTGATGCTCGCGTTCGACCACGGCTACTTCCTCGGCCCGATGGCCGGCCTTGAGCGCATCGACGTCAACATCGCCCCGCTGGTGCCCGACGCCGACGCGATCATGCTGACCCGGGGCGTGCTGCGCACCAGCATCCCGCCGGCCACCGACGCCGGCATCGTGCTGCGCGCCAGCGGCGGCCCGAGCGTGCTGCGCGACCTCTCCGACGAGCACATCGCCCTGGACATGGAGGACGCGGTACGGCTCAACGCCGCGGCCGTGGCCATCCAGGTCTTCGTCGGCAGCGAGAACGAGTCGCGGTCGATCGCCAACCTCGCCGCGCTGGTGGACGCCGGCCAGCGGCACGGTGTCGCCGTGCTCGGCGTCACCGCCGTCGGCAAGGACATGGTCCGTGACGCCCGCTACTTCCGGCTGGCCACCCGGATCAGCGCGGAGATGGGCGCGCACATCGTCAAGACGTACTACGTCGAGGAGGGCTTCGAGACCGTCACCGCGAGCTGCCCGGTGCCGATCATCGTCGCGGGTGGCAAGAAGCTGCCCGAGCTCGACGCCCTGACGATGGCCTACCGGTCGATCCAGGAGGGCGCCGCCGGTGTCGACATGGGCCGCAACATCTTCCAGAGCGAGAACCCGGCCGGCATGCTCGCGGCGATCCGCGCCGTCGTGCACGACGAGGTGAAGCCCGAAGAGGCCTACCAGCTCTTCAAGGACCACTCGGCCGCCAGCACCGCGTCCTGACCCTCTCTGGGGCTCGGGCCCCGGCGTGAGACCGCCGGGGCCCGGTCCCGTCATCTCCCGGGAGCTCCCATGTCGCAACAACCAGCCGGATCTGACGACGTCGTAGACCTCGCCGTCATCGGAGCCGGTATCAACGGGCTCGCCATAGCCCGTGACGCCGCCACCCGTGGCCTGCGTGTCGTCGTCGTCGACCGCGCCGACGTGGGCTCGGGAACGTCAAGCACGTCCAGCCGGCTGATTCACGGCGGGCTGAAGTACCTCGAACGCTACGACTTCAACCTCGTGCGGGAGTCGATCCGTGAGCGGCACCTGCTGTTCCGCAACGCCCCGCACCTCGTTCGCGACTACCCCATGCTGATCCCCTCCTACGCGGGTGACAGCAGGCCCGGCCCGCTGATCCGGCTCGGTCTGGCCGCGTTCGACGTCCTGTCGGCGGGGCGCGGGAAAGGCCGCAGCCGCAGCGTGTCCCTCCGCACGGTGGCCCGCAGGTGGCCCGCGCTGTCGAGGCGTGGCCTGCGCGGGGCCTCGCTGTTCCGCGACGCGCAGGTGCCGTGGGCCGAGCGGCTCTGCGTCGAGTTGCTCCTCGACGCCCGGCGGCTCGGCGCGCGGGTGCTCACCCACACCACGGTCACCGGGCTGGTCGTGGAGAACGACCGGGTCGTCGGGATACGGGCCGAGGACAACGCCTCCGGCGCGCGAACCGAGATCCGGGCCGCGATCACGGTGAACGCGGCCGGCCCGTGGATCGACAGGATCCTCGACGGGCAGGTGGCCAGCCGGCGCCTCAACGGCGGCACCAAGGGCAGCCACATCATCGTCGACGCCTTCCCCGGCGCACCCGACACCTGCATCTTCTTCGAGGCGGCCGCCGACCATCGGCCGATCTTCGTCCTCCCCTGGGAGGGCCGCTACATGCTGGGCAGCACGGACCTGACCTACGAGGACGATCTCGACGAGGTCGTCACCAGCGACGAGGAGATCGACTACCTGCTCGCCGAGACCAACCGGATCTTCCCGAGCGCCGGCCTCACCCCCGGCGACGTGCTCTACAGCGTGGCCGGCGTCCGGCCCCTGCCGTACACCGCCGGGGTCTCCGACAACGCCAAGATCAGCCGTGGGCACACGGTGCACAGCCACGCCCCGGCCCACCCGGGGCTGTTCACGGTCATCGGCGGCAAGCTGACCACCCACCGCGCCCTCGCCGAGGACGTCACCGACGCGGTGCTGCGCGTGCTCGGCCGCACGCGCCGGCGCTGCCTCACCCGCTCCCGGGCCTTCCCCGGAGCCGACACCGCCGACTGGCCGACCTTCAGCGCGGACTTCATGCGCTCCTCGCCGCTCACCCCGGCGCAGTCGCGCCGGCTGCTCGACGTCTACGGCGTGCGGGCCCGCAGGGTGCTCGAACTCGCCGAGACGGACGACACACTCGCCGAGGTCGTCGACGAGGAGACCGGCGCGCTCGCCGCCGAGGTGGTCCTGGCGGTGCGCGAGGAGGGCGCCGTGACGCTGGGGGACATCCTGCTACGACGTACCCTGATTGGACTCGGTCCCGACATGGGCCTGAAGGCGGCCGCGGCCTGCGCCGACATCGCGGTACGCCACCTCGGCTGGGATGAGGGGCGGGCCCGTGCCGAGGTCGCCGGCTACGAGGCCGAACTGCGGCGCTTCAGGCCCAGGGTCCTGGACACGCCGGTCAGGACGGGAAGCAGCGACAGGAGGACCTCGTGACAGCCCCGGGCACGTGCTACATCGGCGTCGACATCGGCCTGACGGCCTCGAAGGTCGCGGCCTTCGACACCGAGGGGCGGGAACTCGGCGTCGTGCACGCCCGCACCCCCCGCACCAGCGTGACCGCGCACCGCCACGACGTCGACATGCTCGGGCTGGCCGACACGGTCATCTCGCTGCTCGGCGAGCTCACCGGGAAGCTGGCCGCCGACGGATACATCCCGGCGGGCATCGGAGTGGCGGCCCACGGTAACGGACTGTATCCGGTCGACGCCGCGCTGAGGCCGGTCGGGCCGGCCATCGCGTCGTCGGACAGCCGGGCCCAGCGGATCGTGGACGCGATCCCGGAGCGAGAGGCCAAACGGCTGGCCAGGGAGACCGGCTCCATCCCGTGGGCCGCGCAGCCCGCCGTGCTGCTGCGCTGGCTGCACGACGTCGAGCCGGAGAGCTACCGGGCCACCCGGTGGGCACTGTCCTGCAAGGACTGGGTCACCGCGCAGCTCACCGGCGTGCCGAGCGCCGACTACAGCGACGCCAGCGCCTTCGGCATGGTGGCCCTCGACACCCGCGCCTACACCTCGACGGCGCTGGAGCTGGTGGGGCTGCCGGCGAGCGACCTCGACCGGTTCCCCCCGCTGCGCCAGTCCAGTGACGTGATCGCCGGGCTGAGCGCGGCGGCCGCGGCGCGCACCGGACTCCCCGAGGGACTGCCGGTGATCGCCGGTTGCATGGACTGCGTGGCGGCGACGCTCGGCGCCGGGGGACGCGGCCTCGGGGACGTGACGATCATCGTCGGGACATGGGCCATCAACGGGGCCGTGGTGCCCGCCCGCACCCCGGCACCCGAGGTCACCTTGAGCGCGCTGATGCCCGACCCGGCCACGATGCTGGCCATGGAGGTCGCGCCGACCTCGGCCGCCAACCTCGAATGGCTGGCGTGCGCGTCGGCGCCGCACGACCAGGTCGGCGGCCTGCTCGCGGTGGACCTCCTCAGGGAGGCGACCATGGTGCCGCCGGGCGCGGAGGGCCTGCTGTTCCTGCCCTTCGTCAACGGAGCCCCCGAACACCCCGCGGCGTCGGGGACGTTCCTCGGCATCTCCGGCGTGCACCGCCGAGGGCATCTCACCCGCGCGGTCATCGAGGGGGTCGCCCAGTACCACCGGGTCCAGCTCGACCGGGTCCTGGCCAGCGGAGCCGACATCGGGGACCGGCCGTGGCGGCTGGCCGGTGGCGGCGCCCGATCCGAGGTCTGGGCGCAGATCTTCGCCGATGTGCTGGGGCGGCCGGTCCGCCGTCAGCTCACCAGCGAGCTGGGGGCACGCGGCGTCGCGTCGCTGCTGCCCGCCGCGCTCGGCCACGATCTCCAGCCGTGGTCGGTCAGTGACGAGGACGACCTGTGCGTGCTGCCGGGCCCCCAGCGGGAGGCGTACCTGCGGCACTCGCAGGTCTTCGACCGGACGCTGGCCGGCATGTCGTCCGCCTGGTCGGAGGTCGATCGGTACCGTACCGCCGGTCCCGCCGACGCCGGGTAAGGCCGGGCGGGGGCCGGGCGGTCACGGCCGCCGCGGGGAACCCGCCCGGGACCCGGGCACCGGGCCGTGACCGGGTCAGGGTGAGGCGCGGAGCCGCCGGGACGCGGGCGGGGCGGTGGAATCCCACGGCCCCGCCCGCGTCGTCGTGGTACCGGCCGAGGCCCGACTCCGAATCCGTCCCGCCCGGCTCGCCGAAGGGGACCGCCTCAGGCGGAGGACCGCTCGACCAGGTGGGTGTCGAGTATCACCACCGGCTGCTCCAGGTGCTCGCCGTTGATGCGGGAGACGAGGAGGTGGGCCATCTGCCGGCCCATCGACTCGGTGGGCTGGTGCACGCTGGTCAAGGCGGGGGAGGAGTGCGCCCCGGCGGGCGAGTCGTCGAAGCCGATCACCGCGACGTCGCCGGGGATGCTCTTGCCCTCCTCGCGCAGCACCCGCATCGCGCCCAGCGCCATCGGGTCCGAGGCGGTGAAGACGGCGTCCAGGTCGGGGTTCTCGGCGAGCAGCTTGCGCATTTCGGCCATGCCGCTCTCCTCGCTGAAGTCGCCGTACGCCACGATCTCGCTCAGGCCGGTCGCGAGCAGCGCGTCACGGTAGCCCGCGAGCCGGTCCACGCCCACGCCCATGTCCTGCGTTCCCGCGATGGTGGCGATCCGGCGGCGGCCCCTGCCCAGCAGGTACTTGACCGCCTGTCTGGCTCCGGCCCGGTTGTCCACGTCGACGTAGCTGTAGGGGGTGAGGCCGACAGGGCGGCCTCCGATGACCGTCGGCACGCCCATCGCCTCCAGCCTTCCCGGCAGCGGGTCGGCGCCGTGCAGGGAGATCAGCAGCACCCCGTCGACGTGCTGTCCGGTCAGATAGTGCTCCAGCCGCTCGTGCTCCTGCTTCGACTGGGCCATCGCGAGGATCAGCTGCAGCCCGGTCTCGGACAGTGCGGAACCGATGCCGCGGATGGTTCCCGCGAAGTACGGCTCGTCGAAGACCCGCAGCTCGGACTCCGAGACGACCAGCGCCACGGTGTCCGTACGCCGGGTGACCAGCGCGCGCGCAGCCCGGTTGGGCACGTAGCCCAGTTCCTGGATCGCCTGCAGCACGGCGTCACGGGCCTTCTCGCTCACCTTCGGTGAACCGTTGATGACCCGTGACACCGTTCCTCGGCCGACTCCGGCCAGGGCCGCGACCGCCTCAAGCGTCGGACGACGGTCGCCGTTCATGTGTTTCAGCCCCCCGTGGTGAATTCGCCGGCCTCTATTCTGTCGGACCGTTCAGGCCTCCGCGCCTGATGGTCCCGGCATACCAGAGAGCGCTCTCTTTGGGAACTCTAGTTTGCGTCTCATAGTCGACGTGCACCAGTCCGAACCGCTTTCCGTACCCCCACGCCCACTCGAAGTTGTCCATCAGGGACCAGGCGAAGTAGCCCTCCAGCGGGATCCCCGCCTCGATCGCGGCGTGGCAGGTGCGCAGGTGGGCGTCGATGTAGTCCACCCGGTCGCGGTCGTGGACGACGCCGTCGGGTCCGACGATGTCGTCGAAGGCCGCGCCGTTCTCCGAGATGACCAGTGGGACACGCGGGTACTCGGCGGCCAGCCGCTGCAGGATCTCCAGCAGCCCCGAGTCGTCGATCTCCCAGCCCATGGCCGTCACGGGACGTCCGCCCTCGACGAACGAGACGTGTTCGCTGCCGACCCAGGGGGACCCGGTGTCGGTGGGCGCCGCCGCGGCCGACGCAGCGCCGCCGGGGGTACCGGAGACGGTGAAGCGGCTGTAGTAGTTGATCAGCAGCTTGTCCAGCGGCGTCGAGATGATCTCCATGTCCCCGTCCTGGACGAGCCCGGCCGGTCGGCCGAGGTCCTCCAGCACGTCGGCCGGGTACTCGCCCTTGAGCAGGGCGTCCAGGAAGAAGCGGTTCTGCAGCCCGTCGATGCGGCGGGCGGCGTCCTGGTCGGCCTCGGAGGCGGTCTGCGGCGTGATCGCGTACAGGTTGACGCAGCCGCCGATGACGGTCTCCGGGCGCTGGGCCCGCATGGCCTGCGCGGCCAGGCCGTGCGCGAGCAGCAGGTGGTGGGCGGCGTACACCGCCTTGTCGGGCTCGCGCCGCCCGGGGGCGTGCTCACCCGAGGCGTACCCGAGGAACGCCGAGCACCAGGGTTCGTTGACGGTGCTCCAGTTGCGGACCCGGTCGCCCAGCGCGTCGTGCACGGCCGCCGCGTAGTCGGCGAAGCGCTTCGACGTCTCCCGTGACGGCCAGCCGCCCGCGTCTTCCAGGGGCTGGGGCAGGTCCCAGTGATAGAGCGTCACCCACGGGTCGACGCCCCGGGAGAGGAGCTCGTCGACCAGGCGGCTGTAGAAGTCGACGCCCCTGAGGTTGACGGGGCCGTGCCCCTCGGGCTGGATCCGGGGCCAGGAGATGGAGAACCGGTACGCGCCGAGACCGAGTTCGGCCATCAGCCGCACGTCGTCCCGGTAGCGGTTGTAGTGGTCGATGGCGACGTCGGCGTGCTCGCCGTTCACCACCCGGCCCGGCTGCTTGACAAAGGTGTCCCAGATGGAGATGCCGCGGCCATCCTCCGAGACGGCGCCTTCGATCTGGTAGGCGGAGGTGGCCGCGCCCCAGACGAAACCTGTCGGGAACACCAGATCCGAGGTCTGAATCTGCGTCTCTTGCGTGGTCACGCTTTAACCGCACCTTCCATGAGTCCGCCGACGATCTGACGGCCGAACGCGATGAAAACGATGAACAGGGGGAGGACCGATGCCGCGGTGCCGGTGAACAGCATCACGTAGTCGGTGCCGTGGGCCTGGTTGAGCGCCGCGATCGACGTCTGGACTACCGGGTTGTCCGGGTTCAGCACGATCAACGGCCACATGAACTCGTTCCAGGTCTGCATGAAGACCAGCAGTGCCAGCACGGCCATTCCCGGTCGTAGCGCCGGCAGGATGACGTTCGCGTAGATACGCATGGTGGAGGCGCCGTCGACGCGGGCCGCCTCGACCAGTTCGTCCGGCACCGCCTGGGTGGCGTACTGGGTCATCATGAAGACCCCGAAGCCGTTGACCAGGAAGGGCAGGATCACCGCCTTCAGCTGGCCGGTCCAGCCGAGCGTGACCATGAGCTCGTACAGCGGCACGACGCCCATCTGCTGGAGCGGGACCATCATCGTCACCAGGATCAGGCCCAGCAGGATCTTGGCGCCCCGGAAGCGCAGCTTGGCGAAGGCGAAGCCGGCCAGGGTGGAGATGAGCACCACGGAGAGGGTCACGGTGACCGAGACGATGGCCGAGTTCACCAGGCCGGTCATGAAGTAGGCGTCCTCGGTGGCCAGGAGCCGCGAGACGTTCTCGCCGAGGTGGCCGCCGGGGAGCAGCGGCGGCGGTACGTCGATGGCCTCCTCGTTGGTCCGGGTGGCCATGATGAACATGTAGTAGATGGGGAACGCCGACAGCACGAGCGCGAAGGCCAGGACGACCTTCGTCAGCGGACCGGCGTCCCAGATGCGGTTGCGCGCGGCCGACTGGCCGGAAGACCGTCGTGAATGCGCCGGGGGCCGCCTGGACTGGATGGCCGTCACTTGGAACCCCCGATACGGCGGGTGAAGGAGTAGTTGATGAGCGTCCCGACCAGGATCAGTGCGAACAGCATCCACGCGGCGGCCGAGGCGTAGCCGAAGTCGAAGTCGCGGAACGCCTCCTTGACGATGAACATGGCCACGGTCTGGTACTGGCCGGTGGCACCGCCGCTCATCGTCGGGTTGCCGTCGAACATGACGGGCTCGGTGAACAGCGTCAGGCCGCCGATGGTGGAGATGAACACGATGAAGATGAGCGTCGGGCGCAGCATCGGGATGGTGATCTGCCAGAACTGCCGCCTGGCCGTGGCGCCGTCGATGGAGGCGGCCTCGTAGAGATCCTTGGGGATGGTCTGCATGGCGGCCAGCAGGATGATCGCGTTGTAGCCGGTCCAGCGCCAGTCGATCATGGTGGAGATCGCGATCCACGCGGACCACTTCTCGTTCTGCCAGTTGATCGCGTCGGTTCCGAAGAGGCCCAGGAACCAGTTGATCATGCCGTAGTCACGCCCGTACAGCTGGGTGAAGACGACGGCGACGGCGACGACGGAGGTGATCAGGGGCAGCAGCACGCCGAGGCGGAAGAAGAGCCGTCCCCGGATGCGCTTGTTGAGCGCGTTGGCCAGCACGAGAGCGAGGACGAGCTGCGGGATCGTCGACATGACGAACATGCCGAGAGTGTTGATCACCGCGTTCCAGAAGGCCTCGTCGGTGATCAGCTCGATGTAGTTCTCGAGGCCGACGAAGGACTTGTCCCCGGCGAGCTCCCAGTCGTGCAGCGAGACCCAGAGGGTGTAGCCGAGCGGGAAGACGCCGAAGATCGCGAAGAGGAGGAAGTACGGGGAGACGAGGAAGTAGGGGGTCGCCCGGAGGTCGAACCGGGCCCATCCACCGCCTCGCTGCGGTCCGCGCGCCCCCGCCGACCGGCGGGGGCCGGGCTGTGGAGGGGCGGCCGGGGAGTCGACGTGCAGTGTCATCAACGGAGCCTTTCAGCGGGGGCAGGCGACCGGCCCGGCGGCGGGATCACCGCCGCCGGGCCGGTGCGGGTCGGTACGGGGATCAGCCCGCTGCCTTGACGCCGGCCTCGACGAACTTGGTCCAGGCCTGGTCGTAGGGGACCGAACCCTGGTCCATGCCCTCGAGGACCTTCTCCACCGCGGTCTTGACCTGGGCGTGCTTCTCGCCGAGGAAGACGGGAAGCAGGTCCTTGACCGACGCGCCGAAGATCTGGCCGGTCGGCGCGTCGTTGAAGAACGGGTTCTTCAGGTCGGCGACCGCCGGGTCCTGCTGCGCCGGGATGGAGCTCGGGAAGGCCGCCGCCTCCTGGAAGGCCATGACGTGGCCCTCCTTGCCGGTGAGGTAGTTCAGGACCTCGGCGGCCTCCTTGGGGTGCTTGCTCTGCTTGGGAACCGCGAGGTAGGAACCGCCCCAGTTGCCCGCACCGCCGGGCACGGACGCGACATCCCACTTGCCCTTGTTGTCGTCACCGGCCGCACCGGAGACCACACCGAGCATCCAGGCCGGGCAGCCCATGGTCGCGAAGCCGCCCTTCTTGATCGCGGCGTTCCACGGCGGGGTGAAGGAGGCGAGCTTGGCGGTCAGGCCCGCCTCGCTGAAGTCCTTCACCGTGTCGAAGGAGGTCTTGATGGCGGGGTTGCTCTCAAGGACGAGCTGGTTGCTCTTGTCGAAGTAGGCGATGTTGCCGTTCTTCGGCGCCTCCTGCGACAGGATCACGTTGTAGAGCGTGTTCGGGCCGTCGAGGAACTTGGGGTCGCTCTTGCCGGGGTTGGCGGCCTTGAACTTCTCGCCGATCGCCTTGAAGGCGCTCCAGTCCGGCCAGAGCTTGCCGACCTCGTCGCGCTCGGTGGGCAGGCCCGCCTTCTCGAACAGGTCCTTGCGGTAGCACATGGTCATGCCGCCGATGTCGGTGCCGAGAGCGAAGAGCTTGTTGTCGGCGTTGATGCCGTTGTCCCACTTGGCCGCGGGGAAGTCGGCCTTGCGGCTCTCCAGCCCGTACTCGGCCAGGTCGGTGAAGAACTGCGGGCGGGCCTTCATGAGGCCCATCGCGCCCTCGTCCAGGGCGATGATGTCGGCCGCGCCGCTGCCGGCCTGCAGACGCTGGAGCAGCTGCGGGAGGTAGACGTCCTCGAACCGGTCGGTCAGGTTCTGGTACTTGACCTGGATGTTCGGGTGTGCCGCGTTCCAGGTCTCCACGGCCTTGTCGTAGCCGAAGTTCTCGCCGCCGCCGAAGGTGTGCACGGTGATGGTCACCGGCTCGGCCGCGGCGGAGGCACCGCCGTCGCCCGCGGCGGGCTTGGCGGGCTCGCTGGAACTGCACGAGGTGATGGCCAGGGCGGTGGCCGCCATGACCGCTACGGCGGCGAGCTTGCCGTGCCGCTTGTCGTTCAACATTTCCGGACCCCTCTCAGGTGGTCGCCCGAATCATTGGGAGGTGACACCGGGGGCCGGTCCCCGACAAACACGGCCTCGCGGTGCGGTAGTTCCTCAATGTGCTTTGGGAGCGCTCCCACGAAGAGTGGACGATGGGCAACCGGGACGTCAATATGCCGAAACTCAACCGTTACATCTGACTGGTTTGCGGGGGACTAAGAGCTTGAAAAGGTGATATACCTCGCATGAGGGCATTTGGGAGCGCTCCCATCCCACGGACATACAGTCGGGGCATTAGTGCCCGGGGCGGGCGGCAGGGCGCCGGGGGCGGAACGCCGTCAGGGGCGCCGCTCGACCGAGCGGC